>NZ_JASHIT010000001.1:0-235172 GCF_030733595.1 Halomonas sp. MMSF_3323
GGGTGTAAATGAGCATGTTGATCCGATTTTTAACGCCGTATTACCGAGCGCAGGCACTTTTCAGACAAGCCCTAGTCCTAGCCAAAGATTGTGCGCAACGTCACGAAGGACACCGCACTGATGGCCCCTGCTGCCGGCAGCGTAATGATCCAGGCAAGGCCGATCGGCTTCATCAGGGTCCAGTTGGTCTGGTGGTTGACCAGACCAATCCCCAGCACCGCGCCGATCAGAATGTGCGTACTGGAGACCGGAAGACCCATGATCGTGGCAAGCATGACGACTCCGGCAGCCGCCAGTTCGGCGGCGAATCCCGAGGCCGGATGCATGGCCGTCAGGTTGTGGCCCACCGTCTGGATCACCTCCTTGCCGATAAACCAGAGCCCGACGATCAGCGCTACCCCGAAGGTGATCATGGCTACCGGAGGAATCGCCGCCTCGCTGCCGATGGCACCATTACGCAGTACGTCGAGGATGGCCGCGAAGGGACCGATGGCGTTGGCGATGTCGTTGGAACCATGACTGAAGGCGAAGCCGGCGGCGGTGAAAACCTGCATCCAGCTGAACATCAGGAAGGTGGAACGTGACAGCGAGTTGCCCTTGAGGGTCTTGGCAAAGATGAAGGTTGCCATCCACACGACGGCCCCGATCATGCCCATGATCATGTAGTTGTTGAGGGTGGTCAGACCCAGTTCCAGGTGCTTGAAGCCCTTGAACAGAAGCATGGCGGAAATGATCATGGCACCACCGGCGGCCACCATCGGTACCCAGTTCTGCAGGGCTCGGTGGGCGTCGACATCTTCGCGCTGCTTCTCGATGCGCGAAAGCTCCTTGAAGTAGTCCGACTCGAACTCGGCGCTTTCGTAGTCCTGGTCGTGGTAAGCCTGGACATCACGTGTCATGGCGTGGGTATAGGAGATCTTCTGGATTTCCGAGAGTCGCTCGAAGGCCTCCTTGTGGCGGCGGTCGTTCTCGTACTTCTGGCGCTTTATCTCCTTGAGGCGATTCTCGGCTTCGTCGTTGTAGCTGAGGATGTGCTTCTTGATCAGCCCGAACAGGGCGTAGGAGACCAGACCGCCCAGTACCGGCGACAGCACCCAGGACACCGCGATCTGCCAGATCTGGTCCCACTGCACCAGTTCCATGCTGTGGACGCCCGGAGTCAAGGCGCCGAGTACCAGCGAGGAGCCGACGATGGCGCCGATGATCGAGTGGGTGGTGGAGACCGGATAGCCTTTCTTGCTGGCGAACAGCAGCCACAGGGCGGCGGCGATCAAGGCCGACATCATGATGTAGACGAAGTCCATCGGCGCGACAGTAAAGCCGGACAGGTCGACGATACCCTTGCGAATGGTGTCGGTGACCTGGCCGCCGGCGATCACCGCACCGCTGACCTCGAACACTGCTGCCACCAGCAGTGCCTGCTTGATGGTAAGGGTGCCGGCGCCGACGCTGGTGCCGAAGGAGTTGGCGACATCATTGCCACCAATATTGAAGGCCATGAACACCCCGAACAGGGTGGCCAGTCCAAAGACCAGGGGAAAATGGCCCTGAGTGTAGCCAGACCCCCAGAACAGAAAGTAGCCGACGGTGGCAAACAGCAGCACGGCGAAGGCCAGGCTGAGGCCGGAAGGCCTGAATCCCGACGATGTCGATACGGAATGACTGGGTGTTGTCATTGGATGTCCTCATGTTGGGCCGGCCTGAAGAAGATGGACGGCGGGAAGAGGACGACGATGGAGGGGGCGCTTTACGGATTTGTTGCAATGTGATGGAGCACTATACTCTATCGCGTTTTTTGCGCTGTTTTGCGCGCAAATAGGGTGAAGGTGTAGGTGATGGCGCGAGACTTGAAAGACTTTTCGTACCCACCTTTCGCAGCTAGCCTACCGCCTGACGACGGTAGGCTAGCTGCGGCCCTGTAGTGCGGCCCTGTAGTGCGGCCCTGTAGTGCTGTGGCTTAGTCGTACGGACTGGCAGTACGACGGCGGCTCAGCAGGGCCAGTGATGGTCTGCCGTCTTGGCTCCCATCAGGCCGTCACCACCTGCTTGTGCTGGCGCATCAGCGCGTAGTAGATGGCGCCACCGAGTGCTGCCCCCATCATCCAGCCGAAGCCGGCCAGTCCTTGCAGGGCCGGCACCACTACCGTCGCCAGCGAAAAGATCGCGGCCAGCGCAAAGGCCACCACGGCGCGCAGGTTCCAGCCGTTGGTGTAGGTGTAGGCGTCGCCTTCACGGGACGAGAACAGCGCCTGGACGTCGAGTCGGCGGCCCTTGATCAGGTAGAAGTCGACCACGATGATGCCGTAGAACGGAGCGACGATGGCACCCACGGCGTTGACGAAGCCGGGCACGCCGATCTGGCTGATCACCGAGACCCACAGCGCGCCGACGAAAAAGGCCACGCAGGCGGTGATCAGGCCGCCGACCTTGAAGCTGATCACCCGGGGAAAGAGGTTGGCCAGGTCGTAGGCCGGGGGAATGAAGTTGGCCACCAGGTTGATGCCGACGGTGGCGGCGAAGAAGGTGACCGCCGCCAGCAGCGTCAACGGCAAGGCGTCGACCCGTTCGACGATATCGGTGGGGTTGGTCAGGGCCTCGCCGAACAGCACCAGGGTACCGGCGGTGATGATCAGCGCGATAAAGGAGAAGAAGGCGACGTTGAGGGGAAGCCCCAGCAGGTTGCCAAGCTTCATCTGACGTTCGGTTCTGACGAAGCGGGTGAAGTCGCCGAAGTTGATCACCACGGCGGCGAAGTAGGCCACCATGGTACCGACCACGGCAGCGAAGGCGCCGATGCCACCACCGCCTTCCCCGCTGGCCGAGAAGATGGTGCCCACCGCCGGCAGCAGCTCGCTGCCGGCCTGCCACCAGACCACCACCATCAGCGCTACCATGACCACGTAGACCAGCGGCCCCGCCCAGTTGAGGAAGTGCTTGATACGCTCGATCCCCGACCAGAAGATCGCGATCTGAAACAGCCACACCAGCACGAAGGACAGCCAGGCGACCGGTGACAGACCGAGCATGCCGGCCCCGCCGTCGGTACCGATCAGGGCGGTGATCATCAGGGTGACGGCGGTGGAGGCGAAGTAGGTCTGCACGCCGTACCAGAAGATCCCGACCAGGGCGCGCAACAGCGCCGGCAGGTTGGAGCCGCGCACGCCCAGGCTCGCCCGCACCATGACCGGGAAGGGGATGCCGTAGCGCACGCTGGGGGCACCGGTCAGATTGACCAGAAACATCACGATCACCCCGGCCAGGATGATCGCCGCCATCACCGCCCAGCCGCTCAGGTTGTAGGACAGAAACAGCGACGCGGCCAGGGTGTAGCCGAACAGGCTCTGGATGTCATTGGACCAGACGTTGAAGATCTCGAAGGCGCCCCAGTTGCGCCGAGCGTGGGGCAGCGGGGCCAGGTCCTCGTTGTACAGGTCCGGATCGACCCGGGAGGTATCGAGGCTTAGATCGTCATGGGACATAAAGGTGTCTCTTTCTTGTTTCTGTTGTTGTTTCAGCCGTCGTGACTATTGATGCAAAGGACTCGCTCAGTCGCGGCCCAGGGCCGCGACCGCCGCCCTGGCCGCCGCACTGACGGCTATCACCAAGGGCACTTCGGTACTGTCCTGAAGGCGAATGGCGGCATCTGACAAGGGCCCCCCGCCCATGATCACGGCTTCGGCGCCGTCTTCGTCGACCGAGGCCTCGATGGCGTCAGCCAGGGCGGTATCGAGTGCCTGCGGCGAGTCGAGCAAAGCAACCGGATCGCCGGGGGTGACGCGGGTGCCTCTGTACTGATCCTGATAGCCCAGAGCCTCGGCCTTGGCGGCAAAGGACTCGATCAGTGCCGGGTCAGGGGTGATGGTGGCGATACCGAAGGGGCGGCCATCGCGCGCTGCCTCGTGGAAGACCTCTTCGCCGATGCCGAATACTGGAATGTCGACGGCTTCGCGCAGTTGATCAAGTCCGGGATCGCTGAAGGCCGAAACGATAATGGCGCCGGTGGATGGGTCCTCGGCGGCCTGGCGGCCCAGTTCGACTACGCCTTGGCTCGCCGCGACCATATCCTCGGGGGTGGTCAAGAGGCGAGGCGCCGAGGTATTGCTGACCCCGACGACCCTCGCCTTTCCCTGGGCTTCCCGCTCGGCCAACGCTGCCATGGCTTGGGTGGCGGTATCGCTGGAGTTGGGGTTGATGAGCACGATGGTGCTCAGGGGTGCCGATGCTGGTTTTTCGGCGCTGGCCATCGGCGCAACGGCCATCATCAGGGCGAGCCCGGGAATGGCGACAGCCTGGAGCAGGGAAGGAAGAGAGAGTGTCATCTTGTTGTCCTCGGAATTCGACGAGTGCGAGGCGCCCGACCAACTGGGGGCGGGGCCTCGCCTTGTTCACTGAGTAAAGCGCTGGCAGCCCTTCCAGTAGCGCATCAGCAGCAGGTAGGTGAGGCCCGCAGGGATCAGGCTTGCGTACCAGGACACTGTGGGCATGCTGAAGGCGGCGACGACGCCCACCGCGGTGGCAATGAAGGCGGCCAGATTGACGCCACGGTAAGGGCCGTTCTCGTCGTACAGCTTGTCCAGATCCAGGGTGCGGCGGCGAATCAGGTAGTAGTCCACCACCAGCACCGCGAAGATCGGGCCGAGGAAGGAGGAGTAGGTCTGCACGAACACCTGCAGGCCGGCGGCAGACTCGTCCTTGACCAGCTCCCAGGGAAAGGTCGCGAAGGCCAGCAGGCCGACGACCACCGTCGCCTTGCGGAAGCTCATCTTGAAGGTGTCCATCAGCACGTAGGTGGGCGGCACCACGTTGTTGAGCACGTTGGTGGTGACCTGGGCGAAGGCGATGAACAGCAGGGTCGTCATCAGCAGCGGAGTGTTGTCGACGGCGTTGGCGAAGACCTTGATCGGGTCGGCCACGCCGGTGGCCTCGGACACCATGTAGCCGATCAACCCCATGAACAGCGTGCACGGCAGGATCGACATGGCGTAGATGGTGGTCAACAGACCCGGCCCGGTGCCCTTGACGTGCTCGCGGGAGTAGTCGCTGACATTGAGCATCATGGTCGAGTAGATGCCCAGAAACAGCATGGTGGCACCCCAGAAAGGCAGCCCCCAGGAGCCTTCCATGGTCAACAGGTTGGCCGAGAGGGCATCGCCGTAGCGGACCACGGTGCTGTAGAACATGTAGACCAGCGAGGCCAGGATGAAGGCGCTACCCACGTTCTCCAGCCACTTGATGCCCTGGAAGCCGAGCACCGACAGGCCGATCTGCAGAAACTGAAAGCCGATGAAGAACACGATCAGGTTGTCGTAGCCGAACAGGGTGGCCGACACCAGGTTCAGGGCGCCCGCTCCGATCCAGCTCTGAAAGCCGTACCAGACGATGGCCGGCACCGCCCTGACCAGTCCTGGCAGACGAGTGCCCTGGAAACCGAAGGCGCTGCGCGCCTGGACCATGAAGGGAATGCCGTACTTGTAGCCCGCGGCGCCATTGATGGCCAGGGCGATGCCGATGACGAAACAGCCGATGGCGATGGCCACCGTGGCCTGGATCAGGTTGAGGGTGCCGACCACGCTGGAGCCCATGGTGAAGGTGCCGATCGAGACACAGCCGCCGAACCAGGCCAGCAGGTAGGAGGTGCGCCCCATGATACGGGTCTTCTGGGGGGCCAGCGATTCGTCGCCGACGCTCTTGGTGGTGGCCTCGGCGACGCCCTGGGGCTCGCCTGGCCGGGAAGTGGAAGTGGTCATCTTGGACCTCGCTCGTTGTGGATTGTTATGGGTCAAGCCTTGTCATGCTGTCGGGGGGCAGAGGGAAGGGCTCAGCGGCCGGTGGTCTCCAGATCCAGATGGGACAGATGCTGGAAGGTGCCGCTGAAGGCCTTGGGACGGGGAAAGGCCAGGTCACCGGTCTTGCAGGTGCCAAGGCCCAGCCCTACCAGTGCCTCGCTCAGCTTCACCGCCGCCGTCACCCCTTCCACCACCGGCAGGCCCACCTCGCGGCTGATGGTCTCGGTCAGGTCGGCCATGCCGCCGCAGCCCAGCACGATGGCGCCGATGCCGTCCTCGTCCCTGGCACGACGGCTCTCCTCGATGATCTTGTCGAGCGCGCAGTCGCTATCGTCTTCCAGGTCCAGCACCGGGATCTCGGCGGCACGCACTCGGCGACACTGGTGACGGAAACCGTACTGGTCGAGCAGGTGCTCGGCGATGATCACGGTGCGTCCCAGGGTGGTCACCACCGAGAAGCGCGTGCTGATCAGGCTGGCCATATGGAAGGCCGCTTCGGCGATGCCGATCACCGGTGCACGGGTGGCTTCTCGCGCCGCCAACAGGCCCGGGTCGCCGAAGCAGGCCACCACGTAGGCATCGACCTGGGCTTCCCTGTCCATGCGCAGGACCTCCTCGACCACGCCCACGGCGCTGATCGCCTCGTCGAAATGGCCCTCGATGGAAACCGGGCCACTGACCGGCTGGGAGGCGGTGATGCGCGTGCCTGGCGCGGCGATGGCACTGCCGGCGAGGCGAATCGTCTCGGTCATGCCGGCGGTGGTGTTGGGGTTGATCAGGTGGAGGTGCATGCCTGTCTTCCTTCATGGACGAGGAATTAATATCTTTGTACACAAAATAGATCGATATCGGATACGCATCAAGGGCTGAATTGGTCGAGCGCGCTTGGCGGGAAAACATCTTAAAAAACAGCGTGTTGAATGTTTTTATGGTGCGAGGGTCACCATCATGAGGAGTGTGAACTGTAAGTGAATACTGGGTTATCGATATAGTCAGTACAATATAATGGTAATTGTTGTATACAGTTTCTCGTGTATGGACTTCATGCGGCCTGTCGTCATGAACGGTATGGGCAGTGAGGGGAGGGCGTGGGCGTGGCCTCGCGGCGAGTTCTGCGGCGAGTTCTGCGGTGAAGTACGATGTGCCTTTTTCCCCTGGTAGGGGATCGATGAAGGTGTTGCCAAGAAAGTGAGTACAGTCTATTTTTAGTTTGTATACATAATGGCGTGCGGTGACGTCACGCACGGCGCGCGAAGGCAGGCGCAAACGCTGCGCCCAGAGGGTAGCGTTCAGCTGAAGTGTCTCGTTGAAACGATCGGCTGAAGCGCGCTGTTCAGGGAGCCCCAGGCGTCGTTGCTCATGTGTCTGGCTAGGCTCTGTCCGAAAAGTCGACGAGCGAAGGTTAGACAAGGCAAAAATTGGTGAGAAAGCGCAGTTTACAGGGTGTAAATGAGCATTTTGATCCGATTTTTAACGCCGTATTGCCGAGCGCAGGCACTTTTCAGACAAGCCTTAAAAGCGCCTGGTCCCATGTGCCTGCCACCACGACTCGGGCCCCAGGTTCCAGAAACCGTGTTTCAGGTGCCCATTCAACCGCAGGCGTCCGGGGCCGCAGGCACGCCACCTTGCTCTGTCGCCTATGTACTTGCACGCTCGCACGGCAGTGGTGGCTCCGGCCATCGCCCGACTTTCAGGAGAAGCTACCCATGACAACAACATCCTATCCGCGTGATCTGATCGGCTATGGTCGCACGCCTCCCCATGCCAACTGGCCAGGCAAGGCCAGGATCGCCGTGCAGTTCGTGCTCAACTACGAAGAGGGCGGCGAGAACTGTGTGCTCCATGGTGACGCGGGCTCCGAGCAGTTTCTGTCCGAGATCATCGGTGCCGACAGCTATCCCGATCGCCATCTGAGCATGGAGTCGATCTACGAGTACGGCTCCCGTGCCGGGGTCTGGCGAGTGCTGCGGGAATTCGAGCGGCGGGGGCTGCCGTTGACGGTATTCGGAGTCGCCATGGCGCTGGAACGCCACCCTGAACTGGCCCACGCCTTCAAGGAGCTGGGGCACGAGATCGCCTGTCATGGCTATCGCTGGATCCACTACCAGCAGGTCTCGGAGAAGGTCGAGCGGGAGCACATGCGCAAGGCCATCGAGATCTTCGAGCGGCTCTACGGCGAGCGTCCTCAGGGTTGGTACACCGGCCGCGACAGCCCCAACACGCGGCGGCTGATACTCGACGAAGGCGGTTTCCTCTACGACAGCGACTACTACGGCGACGACCTGCCGTTCTGGACCTGCGAGGCCGACAGCCAGGGCCAGCACCATCCGCATCTGGTGGTGCCCTATACCCTGGACAGCAATGACATGCGCTTCGCCGCGCCCCAGGGCTTCAACACCGCCGATCACTTCTTCACCTATCTGCGTGATGCCTTCGATGTGCTCTACGCCGAGGGCGAGGACTCCCCCAAGATGCTGTCGGTGGGCCTGCACTGCCGCTTGATTGGCCGTCCGGGACGTTTTCGCGCCTTGCAGCGCTTTCTCGACCATATCGAGGCCCACGATCGGGTCTGGGTCACCCGGCGGATCGATATTGCACGCCACTGGGCGGAGCAGTTTCCCGCGCCGACGCCGGCGCCGATCGGCTGACGCAAGCCATCGCCCTGATCTCCCTGAGTGTCGACCGCCTCGGGGAGCCCTTTCTCGCCCGTACTTCAGGAAATACCATGCTCGAATTGACCGCACATCCCCTGACGGCGGAGGCCTTCGCTCCCTTTGGCGAGGTCATCGACGCGCGCAACTCCGCCTCCTTTCCGATCAATGCTGGTCGCACCCAGCGCCACCATGATCTGGTGCCGATCGAGACCCTGGGCGACAACGCGCGGCCGATGATCAGCCTGTTCGTCAGCCAGCCCATCGAGTTGCCGCTGACGCTGTCCTTTCTGGAGCGCCATCCTCTCGGCAGCCAGGCCTTCATGCCGTTGCACGAGGAACGCTTCATCATCGTGGTGGCTCCGGCCGGCGATAGCATCGACCCTGCCGAGGTGCGTGCCTTCGTCACCGACGGCCGTCAGGGCGTCAACTACCGCGCCGGTACCTGGCACGCCATCCAGTCCGTGCTGGAGCGTGAAGGCGAGTTTCTCGTCGTCGATCGCGGCGGTGACGGCAACAATTGCGACGAATACCCCCTCGAGGTTCGCGTCACCCTGGGTGAGTGACGAGCCTCGTCGACCGGGCGAAAGACACGGCTTAGCGATACAGCTGCATGGCATACGGGCCAACAACAAGGGTTTTCAATGAGCACTTCTCAACCGACACGACACTACTATGCGCCCCGCGGTGGGCATCCGGACCAGAAGGTGATGACCACCGACAGGGCGATGTTCACCGAGGCCTTCGCGGTGATCCCCAAGGGCGTCTATCGGGACATCGTCACCAGCAAGCTGCCCCATTGGCACAACACCCGGCTGTGGGTGCTGTCACGGCCGCTGTCGGGGTTCGCCGAAACCTTCTCCCAGTACATCATGGAAGTCGGCCCGGAGGGCGGCAGTGAACGTCCGGAGCCCAACCCTCAGGCGGAAGGCGTGCTGTTTGTCGTCGAGGGGGAGCTTGAGCTGACCCTGGCGGGCCAGGTGCACGTGATGGTGCCCGGCGGCTACGCCTTTATCCCCCCTGGCAGCGACTGGCAAGTGCACAATCGCAGCAAGGAAGCCGTGCGTTTCCACTGGATACGCAAGGCCTACGAACGCGTCGACGGTATCGATCTGCCCGAGCCCATCGTCACCAACGAGAACGATATCGCGCCGACGGTGATGCCGGATTGCAACGAGGTGTGGGCGACCACCCGCTTCGTCGATCCCGACGACATGCGTCACGACATGCATGTGACGGTGGTGACCTTCCAGCCCGGCGGAGTGATTCCCTTCGACGAGACCCATGTCATGGAGCACGGCCTCTACGTGCTCGAGGGCAAGGCGGTGTACCACCTCAACCAGCAATGGGTCGAGGTCGAGGCGGGTGACTACATGTGGCTGCGCGCCTTCTGCCCGCAGGCATGCTACGCCGGTGGTCCCGGTCCGTTCCGCTATCTGCTGTACAAGGACGTCAATCGGCATATGAAGCTGCCGACGCTGGACTGACCGACCAGGGCCTCGACCCGGAAAGCGAGCTCGATCGAGGCCCCCGACCCCGCCCCCTCACGCCCTTTACTCGGAACCTGCTGCGTGCTGCTCCTGACGCAGCAGGGTTTCCAGCGCGGGCGCCTCCATCGGACGGTAGAGCAGGAAGCCCTGCATCAGGGTGACGCCGATTCGCTCGAGGCGAGCCTCCTTGGCGTCCTTGTCCACGCCCTCACAGATGACCTGCAGGCTCAAGTGCCGGCACAACTGGTACACCGATTCGACGACACTGGCCTGGCGGGGCAGGTGGATATCGTCGATCAGCGTCTTGTCCAGCTTGATGAAGTCCACGCCAAGCTGGCTCAGGTAGTTGAAGGAGGAGTAACCGCTGCCGAAGTCATCCAGTGCGAACTGGACGTCCATCGATTGAAACAGCTTGATATCGGAAAGCGTCCGGGGAAGGTCCTCGAGCAGGGCCTGTTCGGTGATCTCGATGCCCAGCGAGTTGACCGGGCAATCGTTGAGCGCATTGAAGAAGCATCGCCGGACGTTGCCGCTGGAAAAGAACAGCGGCGTCACGTTGATGAACAGACGCTTGGAAAACCCCGCCTCATTCCACTGCCGCACATGGTGAGCGGCAGTCCTTATCACCCAGCATTCGATGCCTTCCATGACGCCGGGGTGGTGGCGCAGCACGTCCAGAAACTGCGGGGGATGCAGCAGGCCCTGGGCATCGCGATAGCGCAGCAGGGCCTCGATGTGCTTGATGCGGTGAGTGCTGACGTCGACGATGGGCTGGAAGACCAGTTCGAGCTGGCCTTCGTTCAGCCATTTCAGGGTTCGGTCTGCCTGCTTGATACGACTCCAGCGGCTGATGTTCTCTTCCATCAGCACAATATCCAGGGCGTCATCGCCAAACGCCGAGTCGCTTGCATTGCGCGAGGGAAAGACCGGGTATTCGTCCTTGCTGGAGCGCTCGCGGTGAACATAGCGGCGCCACGCCACGCTGTATATCAGCACCCCGCAGCCGATACAGGTCAGTTGCAGCAGCATCGATGGCAGGTAGACGCCGTCGAAGGCCAGGTAGCTCGAGATCAGATAAGGCACCGCCCAGTGGACGCTGTTGGGTGGCGGCGCCACCCAGCCCATGGACATGGCGGCGTAGGCCAGGCTGGCATTGATCGTCGGCACCGAGATAAAGGCCCAGGCCATGCGCAGGTTGAACACTAGCGGTATGCCAAAGACCAGGGTCTCGCTGATGTTGAACAAGGTCAGCGGGGCGGAGATGCGCGCCAGCGACTTGTACTCCCGGCGTGAACTCACCACCAGCATCACCAGCATCAGGCACAACACCGAGCCCGCCCCGCCCGGGGTGGCGTAGAGGGTGAAGAACTCCGGCGAAGGCAGTCCCAGCACGTCACTCTTGTTCTGCAGGTATTCGAACACCCCCAGCATGGTGGCGTAGCCGTGGATGGCGAACAGCGACAGCACCTGCAGAAACATCACGAACAGGATGACCTCCAGGTGATAGGGAATACGGTCGACCAGCAGTGCATAGATGTCCTGGGCGTAGCGATCGGCGAGGGCGACGAAGGCAAAGCGCAGCACAATGGCCAGCATGACTGCCATGACGCCAGGCAGCACGTAGCGCAGGTTGAAGGTGATCATCTGGCTCATGACCACTCGCTGGGGATGGCTCCGGGTACTTTCCCGAGCGAACAGCTTGAAGGTGGTGTGGGTCAGCAGGATGGCGGGGTAGATGGCGATGGTCGACCCCAGACTGCGGGTCTGCTGGCCCACTTCGGCGTAGAGCTGGTCCCAGCCGCACAGGATCCAGAACACCGGCAGTGACACCAGCATGACGGCCGGTGCACGGATACGGTTGTGGCTGTTCAGTGACCAGCTCAACGACAGCAGGATCACTTCGGGAAACAGCTCTCCGAGATAGCGCGCCAGGTGGCTGACATAGACGGCGATGCCGGTGTCGATGCCAGCGAAGTGAAACAGATTGGCGGCCACGGTCACCGCTGCCATCACGATGACGTAGGGCAGGATCGACAGATAGGCGTTGCGAATGGCCAGCAGGGTACGATGCGCCGACAGGCTGGACAAGCGCTCATCGATATCGCGAAAGTTGGCCATCGTGTCGATCACCGTGGCAGTCGATCTCGAGCGCCCGGTGACGCTTGCGCGCAGGAGAGCGGGGCAGGGGCAAGAGCGTCATTGGCTGGCGCACCGTGAACCGCAGGTCAAGGTTGCCTTCCCGTCTGGTCATCAGAGGCGAATAGGGCGGGTGCCCGCCAATCCGGCGGCCTGTCGTGCTTTAGACCGCACAGTTTATCGAGTATAGCCCTTCGCTGTGCGGGTTGTTCCTGTTCCGCTCACTCTTGTCTTGACGTTTTCTCTGGTTCGAAAGCACGGCGCCGTGCTTTCGAATCTTTCCTTGTCCGCGCGACCGCCTGTTGTCGCGCGATTCGCCCTGATGGGTGACGCCCGTTACGGCACATCTCGCCGATCACTCGTTGTATCAGGGACTTGCCTACGCAAGTTGGCTGACGCCAATGGGCTAATGGAAAAAATTTCCAAAAATGTTTGCGGGGCGCTTGTCTGGCTGCTAGAAATAATGGAAAGAGATTCCAAAAAAACAGTTTCGTATGATGTTGCGCTGCAAAAATGTATACAATAATAGACGATTCAGGAGATGCATCATGACTCGCATGACTGCTGCCGACGCCGCTGTTCACGTACTCATCAAGGAAGGTATCGAGGTGGCCTTCGGCGTGCCCGGGGCCGCGATCAACCCCTTCTATTCGTCGATGCGACGCGTCGGCGGGATCGACCATGTGCTGGCGCGCCATGTCGAGGGCGCCTCCCACATGGCTGAAGGCTATACCCGCACGAAGGCCGGCAATATCGGGGTCTGCATCGGCACCTCCGGGCCTGCCGGAACCGACATGATCACCGGGCTCTACTCCGCCAGCGCCGACTCCATACCGATCCTCTGCATCACCGGCCAGGCTCCGGTCAGCAAGCTGCACAAGGAAGACTTCCAGGCGGTGGATATCCAGGCCATCGCCGGGCCCGTGACCAAGTGGGCGATCACCGTGCGGGAGGCGGCCCAGGTGCCGCACGCCTTCCAGCAGGCCTTCCAGATCATGCGTTCCTCGCGTCCGGGGCCGGTGCTGATCGATCTGCCCATCGACGTCCAGTTGACCGAGATCGAGTTCGATGTAGACGCCTATGAGCCCCTGGCGGCCTACAAGCCGCGGGCCAGCCGTGCCCAGTGCGAAAAGGCCCTGGGTATGCTCAACGAGGCCGAGCGCCCCTTGCTGGTGGCGGGAGGAGGCATCATCAACGCCGACGCCGCCGGCGAGCTTCAGACCCTGGCCGAGCTGCTCGGAGTGCCGGTGATTCCGACCCTGATGGGCTGGGGCGCGGTGCCGGACGATCACCCGCTGATGGCGGGCATGGTGGGGCTGCAGACCTCCCACCGCTACGGCAACGCGACCCTGCTCGAGTCGGACTTCGTGATGGGGATCGGCAACCGCTGGGCCAACCGTCACACCGGCAATCTCGAGACCTACACCGAAGGCCGCACCTTCGTGCACGTCGATATCGAGCCGACCCAGATCGGGCGCATCTTCGGCCCCGACTACGGCATCGTTTCCGACGCCAAGGCGGCGCTCGAGATGATGGTCGAGGTGGCCCGCGAGTGGCGTGAACAGGGGCGGCTCAAGGATCGCAGCAGCTGGGTGGCGTCCTGCCAGGAGCGCAAGCGCACCATGCTGCGCAAGACCCACTTCGACGATGTGCCGGTGAAGCCCCAGCGGGTCTACGAGGAGATGAACAAGGTCTTCGGTCGCAACGCCCGCTACATCAGCACCATTGGCCTTTCACAGATCGCCGGGGCCCAGTTCCTGCACGTCTATCGACCGCGCCACTGGATCAACTGCGGTCAGGCTGGCCCCCTGGGCTGGACCATTCCTGCCGCCCTCGGTGTCTGCCGGGCGGATCCCGAGGCCGAGGTAGTGGCGCTGTCGGGGGACTATGACTTCCAGTTCATGATCGAGGAGCTGGCGGTTGGGGCGCAGTTCAAGCTGCCCTACGTCCACGTGCTGGTGAACAACGCCTATCTCGGCCTGATTCGCCAGGCCCAGCGCGGCTTCGACATGGACTACTGCGTGCAGCTCGCCTTCGAGAACATCAACTGCGAGGAGATCGACGGCTACGGCGTCGACCATGTGTCGGTGGTGGAGGGCCTGGGCTGCAAGGCGCTCAGGGTCAGCCGGCCCGATGACATTGCGCCGGCGCTGGAGCAGGCCCGCGAGATGGCCCGCCAGCACCGGGTGCCGGTGGTGGTCGAGGTCATCCTCGAGCGGGTCACCAATATCGCCATGGGCACCGACCTGACCGGTATCAACGAGTTCGAGGCCCTGGCCGAGAACCTCGAGGACGCACCGAGTTCCATCGCTGCCTTGACCTGATTCAGCTCTAACTGAGAGCGACGGCCGCCGTGGTCTGGCGGTCGTCGATCGACGAAGTGTCCTACGCGCAACAGGAGATTTTCATGGCCAAGTTTGCCGCCAACCTGAGCATGCTGTTCACCGAAGTGGACTTTCTCGATCGCTTCGAGGCCGCCGCCAAGGCCGGCTTCCAGGGTGTCGAGTACCTCTTTCCCTATGACCACCCCGCCGAGGATATCAAGGCGCGGCTCGACGCCCATGGCCTGACCCAGGTGCTGCACAACCTGCCGGCCGGCGACTGGGCCGCCGGAGAGCGCGGTATCGCCTGCCACCCGGATCGCGTCGAAGAGTTTCGTGCCGGCGTCGACACCGCGATCGCTTACGCCACCACCCTGGGCTGTGGTCAGGTCAACTGTCTGGCCGGCATCGTGCCCCAGGGCGTCAGTCAGGACGAGGCTCGCCGTACCTTGGTCGACAACCTGCGCTACGCCGCCGAACGCCTGGCCGACGCCGGTATCGTGCTGCTGGCCGAGCCGATCAATACCCGTGACATCCCGGGCTTCTTTCTCCATCGCACCGAACAGGCGCTGGCGCTATTCGATGAGGTGGGCAGCGACAATCTGAAGCTGCAGTACGACATCTATCACATGCAGATCATGGAAGGGGATCTGGCGCCGACGATGGAGCGTCATCTCGCACGCATCGCCCACGTGCAGCTGGCGGACAACCCCGGCCGTCACGAGCCGGGCAGTGGCGAAATCCACTATCCCTTCCTGTTCGCCCACCTCGACCGGATCGGCTATCAGGGCTGGATCGGCTGCGAGTACAAGCCGGCCACGACCACCCAGGAAGGCCTGGGCTGGTTCGACCAGGCCAGGGCGTGATCCCGATATTCGTAACCCCCTGAAAGATCAGGCAAGGAGAATCACAATGAGCAAGATCGGTTTTATCGGACTGGGCATCATGGGGCGTCCCATGGCAGGACATCTGCTGGATGCCGGGCATGAGCTGGTCAGCGTCAAGCGCGGCAAGCTCGACGCGACCCTGGCGGAAAAGGGACTCAGTGAGGTCGCAAGCCCCAGGGCCGTGGCCGAGGCCAGCGAGGTGATCATCACCATGGTCCCCGACACCCCGGATGTCGAAGACGTCCTGTTCGGCGAAGACGGCGTGATCGAAGGGCTCAAGCCCGGCACCCTGGTGATCGACATGAGCTCGATCGCCCCCCTGGCGACCCAGGAATTTGCCCGTCGTATTCACGAGGCCGGGGGCGAGTATGTCGACGCGCCGGTATCCGGCGGCGAGGGGGGCGCCATCAATGCCGCCCTGACGATCATGGTGGGCGCCACCGAGGAAGGCTTCAAGCGTGCCTTGCCGCTGTTGGAGGTGATGGGCAAGACCATCACGCATATCGGCGGTCACGGGGCCGGGCAGACCTGCAAGGTGGCCAACCAGATCGTGGTGGCGTTGACCATCGAGGCGGTATCCGAGGGATTGCTGTTCGCCTCCAAGGCCGGTGCCGACGTGGCCAAGGTGCGTGAGTCGCTGCTGGGTGGTCTGGCCCAGTCGAAGATCCTCGACGTGCACGGCGAGCGGATGATCCAGCGGAACTTCGATCCTGGCTTTCGTATTCGCCTGCATCAGAAGGATCTCAATCTGGCACTGGAAGGAGCGCGAGGCCTCAATCTGGCGCTGCCGGGTACCGCCAACGCTCAGCAACTGTTTCAGTCCTGTGCCGCCCTGGGTGGCAGCGACTGGGATCACGCCGGTATCGTGCGTGCCCTCGAGGCCCTGGCCGATCACGAAATCGGTCAGTAGACGGGTTCGAGCCCTCGGGCCGGCAAGGTCCGGGGGCCGGGCAGGGAGATGACTGCTCCCTGAACGGCGGGTGTGAGGTCGTCACTCGTCGGGATCGCGCAGGCGATCCTTGCTCGCCGATGGGCCCCCCCATTTTTCCCATCGGTGAGCTCTTTTTGCTGTCAGGCGACGCTTGATGCCAGACGATGCTGACCAGAGCCCTCGTTGTCCTTCTTCCCGGGCATCTCTCTCGTATCGACGGAAAGAGGGATTGCGATAGCCTCTTGAGCAAGGCAGCCTTGAACAGGTATCACTGCTGGCGAGCCCCGCTATCACGAAAGTTTTGTAGTTTAATTACAGGCCGCGATCAAATTTTCCTGCGCTGGAATTGGCGTGCTCGAATTCCGTGATGATCCTTGTCTATCATCAGGTTACGCCTAACATTGGCGCATTGTAGAGGTGGTGGCACCAGCATCTTGGCCTTTAGTGGTGGTCGCTATAGCGATCATTTTGTAGTAAAATTACAGGATTCGGATCTGGATGCCATCGAAGTGGCTTCCACCTATCCTGCTTGCGTCATTTTCGAACCAGTCGAGGACAGCATGAGCCAACTCCCGCATACCCCTGTACGTCGTACCAAGATCGTTGCCACCCTCGGGCCCGCCAGTGATCGTGAAGGGGTCCTGGAGGAGATGCTGCGTGCCGGCGTCGACGTGGTTCGCCTCAATTTTTCCCATGGCAGCGCCGACGACCATCGCCGCCGCCTGAACGAGGTCCGGACCATCGCCGATCGACTCGGTCGCAGTGTGGCCGCGCTGGGGGATCTTCAGGGACCCAAGATCCGCATCGCCCGCTTCGCCGAGGGGGCGGTCAATCTGGAAGAAGGCGCTGACTTCGTCATCGATGTGTCGATGGATTCCCAGGCCGGCGACGCCACTCGGGTCGGCTGCGACTACAAGGAACTGGCCGACGACGTGGCCGGTGGCGACCGTCTGTTGCTGGACGATGGCCGCGTGGTGCTGGACGTGGACCGCGTCGACGGCAGCCAGATCCATACCCGTGTGGTGGTCGGCGGCAAGCTGTCCAACAACAAGGGCATCAACAAGCAGGGCGGTGGCCTGTCGGCGCCGGCACTGACCGACAAGGACAAGGAAGACCTCAAGACCGCCATCGATATCGGCGTCGACTATCTGGCCGTGTCCTTTCCGCGTACCGCCGAGGACATGCTGGAGGCGCGTCGCCTGCTGGGCGAGGCCGGTGCCGAGATCGGCCTGGTCGCCAAGCTCGAGCGCGCCGAGGCGGTGGCCTCCGATGAGACCCTGGATGGCATCATCGAGGCCAGTGAGGCGGTAATGGTGGCGCGTGGTGACTTGGGCGTCGAGATCGGTGACGAGAAGCTGATCGGTACCCAGAAGCGCATCATCAAGCATGCCCGCAGCCACAACCGTGCGGTGATCACCGCCACCCAGATGATGGAGTCGATGATCGAGTCGCCGCTGCCCACCCGGGCCGAGGTGTTCGATGTGGCCAACGCGGTGCTGGACGCCACCGACGCGGTGATGCTGTCGGCCGAGACCGCCGCCGGCGACTACCCGGTGGAGACCATCGAAGCCATGGATCGCGTCTGTCTGGGCGCCGAGCGCGAGCGCATCGCCCAGGAGTCCGGACACCGCATCCACGAAGGCTTCGAGCGCATCGACGAGACCATCGCGCTGTCGGCGATGTACGCCGCCAATCACCTGGAGGGAGTGGCCGCCATCGCCTGCATGACCTCCACCGGTTACACCCCGCTGATCGCCTCGCGCATCCGCTCGGGCCTGCCGATCGTCGGGCTGGCCCACAACCCCATCGCCCAGCGGCGCATGGCGCTGTATCGCGGGGTCATCTCGCTGCCCTTCGACACCAGCGAAATGTCCGCCTCCGAGCTCAACGACCGCGCCCTGGAGCGTCTGGTCAACCACGGCGTGGCCGTGCCGGGGGACCACGTCATCCTGACCCGCGGCGACCACATGAACGCCCACGGTGGCACCAATACCCTGAAGATCCTGGACGTCAACGACGGTCACGTCGCTGGCTGAACCGTCACTCAGCCCGATGCACAGGTTCCGCGCCCGATCCAATGGATCGGGCGCGGTCGTTGTGGGGTGCCACCACTGGTGTATACATATGATGCGCCGAATGTGGTGCAATGGCAGAAAACGTGAGAAGGTCAAGCTTTCCAAGATGATGGGTAGGCAGCAATGAGCAACGCCTGGCAGCAGGAGGTGCTGGCCGAGATCAAGGCCGGGGGACGCATCAGCGATGGGGATATCGTACGCCAGGTTCGCCGAGCCGTGTTGGCCCAGCGGCTGCCGCCGGGCACTCGACTGCCCGAGGTGACGCTGGGCGAGGTGTTCGGCGTGAGTCGTTCGGTGGTGCGCAAGGCGCTGACGCGTCTGGCCTCCGAGTACGTGGTCGACCAGCGTCCCAATCAGGTGGCGCGGGTGCGCTCACCGGACGTGGACGAAACCCGCCAGACCTTTGCCGCCCGGCGTCTGGTGGAAGGTGAGCTGGCGGCGCTGACCGCCGGCACGCTGCCATCGACGGTACTGCTGCAGATCGAGGATCGTGCCGACCGTGAGCGTCAGGCCTTTCTCGCCAATGATGAGCCTTCGCGCATCGAACATTCCCTGGCGATCCACCACCTGCTGGCGGAGCATTCTCCCAACCGGGTGCTGGGCACCATGCTCACTGACCTGATCCTGCGCACCTCGATCGTCATCGCGCTGTACAAGCGCCAGGGGCTCGGTAGCTGCTATCTCGAGGGCGATCACCACCGTCTGCTCGAGCACCTGCGCAGTGGCGACACCGCAGCCAGTCGCAACGACATCGAGCATCACCTCGACAGCCTGATGGGCCTTCTCGACCTGGGACCACGGGACAGCCGTATCGACCTCAAGTCGATCCTGGGCGGCGAGGGTTGAGGCGAGACTCCTTTCTTCCTGATTGCCGCCGCGAGCCGTGTTGATCATGCGTTTTCCCTTGTCGATCCTCCTCCTTGGCCTGTCTCTCGGGCTTGCACCGATGTCCGCCGTGGCCGACCGGGTTCACGTCGCGGCGGCGTCTTCGCTGCAGTTCGCGATGCCCTCCTTGATCGAGCGCTTCAAGACGAGCGACAGCGACGCCAGCAAGGATGGCGACATCGACCTCAGCGTCACCTTCGGCGCCTCGGGCAATCTTCAGCGCCAGATCGAACAGGGGGCGCCCTTCGCGTTGTTTCTGTCGGCGGACGAGCGCCGCGCCCGGGACCTCGAGCAGGCCGGGCTGACCCAGGGCGAGGGCGTCGACTATGCCCAGGGCCGGCTGGTCTGGCTGCAGCGTGACGACCGACCGCTGCCGCCGCAGGACGCACCGCTTGAGGCGGTGCGCGAGGCGGTCGTAGGGCTTGAGCAGGGCGGCCCTGTGCGGCGTATCGCTCTGGCCAACCCGCGCCACGCCCCTTATGGCATGGCCGCCCGCGAGGTGCTCGAGCGCCAAGGGCTGTGGCAGGCAAGTGAACCCCTGCAACTGCTGGGCGAAAACGTCGCTCAGGCCGCCCAGTTCGCGCTGTCCGCCGAGGCCTCCGGTGGCCTGGTCGCCTATTCCCTGGTCAAGGCGCCACGCCTGGCCGAGCGCGCTGGCTGGCGGCTGATCCCCGCAGACTGGCATCGACCCCTGGTACAGCGCATGGTGCTGCTTGAAGGGGCGGGCGCCGGCGCCGAGGCCTTCTTTGACTTCTTGCAGACGCCCGAGGCGCAGGAGATCCTGCGGGATTATGGCTTTACTGCGCCCGTGACCGGCGAGTAGCCGCTTTATGGACGCTCTGGCGCTGGTCGTCTCGCTCAAGCTGGCCTTGCTGACCAGTCTCTTGTTGCTGGCACCGGGTATCTGGCTGGGGCGGCGCCTGGCCCACAGCCGGTCACGCTGGCGGCCGCTGGCGGAATCCCTGGTGGCACTGCCGCTGGTGATGCCGCCCACCGTCATGGGCTTCTACCTGATGCTCGCCTTCAGTGCCGACGCCCCGCTGGGCGGCGCCTGGCAGGCGCTGACCGGCACCAGCCTGAATTTCTCCTTCAGCGGCATCCTGCTGGCCTCGCTGGTGGTCAACATTCCCTTCGCGGTACAGCCGATCCAGCGTGCCTTCGAGGCCTTGCCTGACCACCTGCGTGAGGCCGCCTGGTGCAGTGGGCTATCGACCTGGCGCACTTTCATGACCATCGAATTGCCGCTGGTGATGCCTGGCGTCATCTCGGCGCTGGCGTTGACCTTTGCCCACACCCTGGGGGAGTTCGGCGTCATCCTGATGGTGGGAGGGGCCATCGATGGCGAGACTCGCACCCTGGCGATTTCCATCTACGACCACGTCCAGGCCTTCGACGAGGGGGCCGCCGGGGTGATGTCGGCGCTGCTGCTGGTGGTCTCCTTCGTGACCATTGCGGTGGTCTACGGGCTGGCGGCACGCCGCCGCTGGCGGGGGCGTTGAGCATGCACCATCAGCAGGATGTCCATGCGGGACTCGACGTCGACCTGGCCCAGCCCGGGCCGATTCCGCTCGAGGCACGGTTCGCCTGCCGTCCCGGGGAGTTGCTGGCGCTGGTCGGTCCTTCGGGCAGCGGCAAGTCGACCCTGCTGCGCGCCATCGCGGGGCTTTATGCTCCTGCCTCGGGGACGGTGCGCTGTGGCGGCGAGCGGTGGTTTGACGCCGAACAGGGGGTCGTGTGGTCGCCGCAGCGGCGCAGGGTGGGGCTGGTGTTTCAGGACTATGCGCTGTTTCCTCATCTCGACGCCGCCGACAATATCGCCACCGCCCTGGGCCACCTGCCGCGGCGTGAACGTCGCCTGCGAGCCGCGCACTGGCTCGAGCGAGTCAACCTCGAAGGGCTGGAGCGGCGCCTGCCGCGAGAGCTGTCCGGCGGCCAGCGTCAGCGGGTGGCCTTGGCCAGGGCGCTGGCCAGGGAGCCACAGGTACTGCTGCTCGACGAACCCTTCTCGGCGGTGGACCAGGTGACGCGCCGGCGTCTTCAGCGTGAGCTGGTGCAGTTGCGCGAACGCCTCAATATCCCCATCGTGCTGGTCACCCACGACCTCAACGAGGCCAGCGCCCTGGCCGATCGCCTGTGCGTGCTGCATGGCGGCCGGACCCTGCAGCAGGGCACCCCGAGCGAGCTGTTCCGACGCCCCGACAGTCCCGAGGTGGCGCGCCTGCTGGACCGGCCGAACATCTTCAGCGGGCGAGTGGTCGATACCGCCCAGGGACTGCGCCTTGGCTGGGGCGAGTGGTGTCTTGAGGTGGCCGCAGGCCTCGAGGGGCTCGGCGAGGGAGCCAGGGTGACCTGGTACCTGCCGGAATCCGATATCGTGCTGCAGCGCCGCGACCGGCCCTCCCGCGGGGTGCGGGAAAATCTGGTCACCGCGCGGGTGGATGAGCTGCTGGTGCTGGGCGGACAGAGTTCCGTGACCCTGAGGGTGCCCCACGAAAGCCAGCCCCTGCGCTTTGATATCTCGACCCACGCCGCCAGGCGCAATGGGCTCGCGCAGGGTGCCTGGGTCAATGTCTCGTTGCTGGCCGCTGGCATCCACCTGATGCAAGCGGATAAGCTGCCTGCCTTGTCTGCCGATGACCATCCTGACTGAGAGGCCTCCATGACCCTGACTCGCCGTCGATTCCTCAGCTCCCTGGCGCTCGCGCCGGTGGCGTTCTCCACGCCCTTTCTGGCGACGTCGGCCTTTGCCGCCGCCGACAGGGAAGAGGTGACCCTGGTGGTCCACGGATCCCAGGGGCCGAGTCGTCTGACGGTCGAGGTGGCCGACGAGGCGGCGGAGCGCAACCGTGGGTTGATGGGGCGCGAGCGACTGGCCGATGACGCCGGCATGCTGTTTCTCTACGCCAGTCCCCAGGGGGTGCATAACGGCTTCTGGATGTATCAGACCCTGCTGGCGCTGGATATCGCCTTTATCGGTGCCGACGGACGCATCCAGGAGATTCGTCGCATGGAGCCCTGCCAGGGCGAGGCCCAGGAATGTCCGACGACCCGTCCGGCGTCGCGCTACCACGCTGCCCTGGAGGTCAAGGCCGGGACATTCGAGGCGCTGGGCGTCGGTCCCGGCGACTGTGTCAGCTGGCCGGGCAGCAGCGAGAGCTGCAGCGGCTAGGGGTCCTTGCTGGCGGCGGTGGGTACCGGCGGGGTGGCGGGAGCACGACGAGGCCCGAAGCGGATGACGATCAGCGCCACCCCTGCGACCACCATGCCACCACCGCCCAGCTTGTAGGCGTTGACGCTGTCACCCAGCAGCACGATGCCGAGGATCACCGCCAGCACCGGCACCAGCAGCGTCAGCGGTACCACCCGGTTGACGTCGTGGCGCCGGATCAAGCCAAACCAGATGCCGTAGGCCAGGATCGAGGACATCAGGGCGGTGTAGAGCACCGCCCCCCATCCCGCAAGGCCAGCATCCTGCAGCGCCTGCCAGTGGTTGTCCTCGAACCACCAGGAGGCCAGCGCCAGTTGGGGAGTGGCGAACAGCGCGATCCAGCCGGCCATCGCCATCGGCGAGACCTTGGGTCCTAGCTTGATCAATAGCTGGGATACCGCCCAGCCCAGTGCGCTGGCCAGCAGCAGTGCGGTAGGCAGCGGCGCCGGCAGGGTCGGCCCGCCGGCCAGCACGCCGATGCCGCCGAACGACAGCAACAGTCCCACCAGGCGTTTTGCGCCGAGCCGCTCCCTGAGAAAGATCACCGCCAGCAGGGTGGCGAAGGGCGTACCCATCTGCACCAGCAAGGCACCGGTACCCGCCTCGGCCTGGCCGAGCCCGATGATCAGCAGGGCGAAGTTCATCACCCCGAAGGTCACCGACAGCAGTGCCAGGAAGGGCAGCTGATGGCGCGCCACCGGATGAAAGGGCACCAGCAGCGCGGCCACCAATGCCAGGCGCAGGGTGGTCAGGAGCAAGGGCGGCATGTCTGACACGCCAAGCTTGATGACGATGATGTTCAACGCCCAGATGGCGATGACCAGGAGGCCGAGAAGGAGGTCGCGTAGGGGCACCGGTCGTCCTTGATGGGTAAAACGAGCAGCATAGCAGAGCCCCTGGGCCGGTCCGAGGGGCGCCTTCATTCGACTGCCTTGTTCACCACGTCATGCTCGGTTCCCCCTTTCGCAGACGCTCGATGTCCACGCTCTCACAAGCTCCAGCCGTGCAGCCCTCGCACGAACGACATGGCGAGGACATCTGAGCGCGCTTGTCCTAAGGCCAACGGGCCTTTCGCGCATCGCGCGGCACTTGTCGCGGATTACCGTTTGCAGGCATATTGAAAAGTCGACAAGATCAATACGTTTCTCCCTTAATCACCACACTCGACCCCCAGCCTTCGCCAGGCTAGATCCGGCTTCTGATGCAGCGCTTGTGTCAGGTACCGGTCAGCCTTGGCCTGGCCAAGGGGGCATCAATGCAAGGACACGTCATGACATCTCTGTTCGGCTCGCGCTCGCCGTCTCGTTTCTCTCTCACCCTGGTCGGTGCGGCCATCGCCCTTGGCTCGCTGGCCGCCTCGGCGGACGTCGAAGCGCGGGAACTCAAGGTCTCCACGGTGCTTTCCGATGCCTTCCCCTGGGGCCAGGCCGCTCAGAAGTGGGCTGACCTGGTCGAGGAGCGTTCCGACGGCGAGCTGACGCTCAGGGTCTTTCCCAATTCCCAGCTGGTCAGCGGTGACCAGACCCGGGAGTTCTCGGCGATGCGCTCGGGGCTGATCGACCTGGCGGTGGGCTCGACCATCAACTGGTCGCCCCAGGTGCCGGAACTCAATCTGTTCTCCTTGCCCTTCCTGATGCCGGACGAGAGCGCGGTGGACGCGATCACCGAAGGTGAGGCCGGCGAGCTGGTGTTCCAGGCGATCGAGTCGCGGGGCGTGGTGCCGCTGGCCTGGGGCGAGAACGGCTTCCGCCAGCTGTCCAATTCCCAGGGCGTGATCGACGAGCCGGCGGACCTGGAAGGCCTGAAGATCCGGGTGGTGGGGTCGCCGCTGTTCCAGGACACCTTCAGTGCACTGGGCGCCAACCCGACCCAGATGAGCTGGGCCGACGCCAAGCCGGCGCTGACCACCGGCGCGGTGGATGGCCAGGAGAACCCGCTGTCGGTGTTCGACGTGGCGCGTATCGACCAGGTCGGCCAGGAGCACGTCACGCTGTGGAACTACATGAACGATCCGCTGATCTTCGCCGCCAACCAGCAGGTCTGGAGCACCCTGTCCGATGACGAGAAGGCGTTGCTGCGTGAGACCGCGGTCGAAGCCGGCGCCTGGGAGATCGCCATGACCCGCGAGCAGGAGAGCGAGCGCCTGGCGGCCATTCAGGAGCGTGGTGTGACCGTCACCGACTTGAGCGAGGAGCAGCACGAGGCGTTCGTCGCGGCGACCGAAGGCGTTTACGAGAAGTGGGTGCCGCGCATCGGCGAGGACCTGGTCGAGGCCGCCCGAAGCGCCATCGACGCGCGCTGAGCAACCGCTCTGACGCGGCGGTAAACCTTGTGCCGACCCTCATGATCGAGGGTCGGCGTTGATTGACTCCCGACCGACGCCCTTTCTCGATGAAACGTCCTGATGCACGAATCGAGCGCACCCTGGCCACCCTGGCGATCCTGATCATCGGTGCGATCAGCCTGGTCAATGTGGTGGTGCGCTACATCACCGGTGGTTCCTTTGCGTTCACCGAAGAGTTTTCTGTCTTTCTGCTGGTCATGTTGACCTTCGCCGGTGCCTCGGTGGCTCTGCGAAGCCATCGCCATATCCGTATCGGCCTGCTGGAGCGGGCGCTGCCGCCGCTTGGCTATCGCCTGCTGGTGATCTTCCAGGGCTTGTGCGGGCTGCTGGTGCTGGGCCTGATCACCTGGTTCGGTGCGCTCATGACCTGGCAGGAGTACCAGTGGCAGTCGTTGTCGCCCGGACTTGGGCTGCCCCAGTGGTGGTACCTGATCTGGCTGCCGCTATTGTCGGGGCTGATGTTCCTCCGCCAGTGCCAGGCGAGCCTGGAGCGACTGCGCGGAGGTGCTCACGATGACGCCTGATGTATGGATGCTGATCGCCTTTCTGGTGCTGCTGATCGCCGGCGTGCCGGTGGCCTTTTCGCTGGGCCTGTCCGGCGCCGTGGGCATCGTCACCGGGCTGTCGCCGGCGATGCTGGCGACCCTTGGCACCAATACCTACAACAGCGTGGCCAAGTATCCGCTGATCGCCATTCCGCTATTTATCCTGACCGGGCTGATCTTCGAGCGGGCGGGGGTCGCGGCACGCCTGGTGCGCTTCGCCCAGGCGCTGATCGGGCCTCGCCATGGTGGCCTCGCGGTGGTCGCGGTGGTGGTGTGCATGATCATGGGGGGCATGAGCGGCTCCGGCCCCGCCGACGCCGCCGCGGTGGCGATGGTGATGCTGCCGAGCATGACCCGCGCGGGCTATCCGCGGCCCTTCTCGGCGACCCTGATCGCTTCCTCGGCGTCTACCGCCATCCTGATCCCGCCTTCGGTGGCCTTGATCCTGTACTCCATCGTGGTGCCGGGAGTGGATCTGCGGGCGCTGTTCGCCGCCGGACTCTTTCCCGGGGTGCTGGCCGGCGCTTCGCTGCTGATTCCGGCGTTGTGGCTGTCCCGGCGCTATGGTTGGGAAGACCCTGCCGAGATGGAGCGCCCACCCATCGGCAAGAGCTTCCGCGAGGCGCTGCCGGCGCTGTTCGCGCCGGTGATCATACTCGGCGGTCTGCGCAGTGGCCTGTTCACGCCCACCGAGGCGGCGGTGGTCGCCGTGGCCTACGGCATCCTGGTCGGCCTGGTGCTGACCCGTGAGCTGTCGCTCAAGGACCTGTGGGGGCTGATGGGCGAGGCGGCGGTGGTGTCCGGGGTGGTCATGCTGATCATCGCCCTGGCGGGCATCTTCGCCTGGTCCGGGACCATGCTCGGCACCTTCCGTCACCTGGCAGAGTGGGTCATCGGGCTATCCGACAACGGCACCTTGCTGCTGCTGTTGATCATGCTGGCGGTGCTGGCCGCGGGCATGCTGCTGGACGCCATCTCGATCTACCTGATCATGATGCCGATCCTGATCCCGGTGATGCAGCACTTCGGCTGGAATCCGGTGTGGTTCGGCATCCTGCTGGCCATGAACATCGCCATCGGCCAGTTTACTCCGCCGGTGGCGGTCAACCTGATGGTGACCACCGAGGTCGCCAAGGTCAGGCTGGAGCAGACCCTGGGCTGGGCCATGGTGTTCGTGGCGGCGATGGCCTCGGCGCTGGCATTGGTGGTGATCTTCCCGGAGATCGCGCTGTGGCTGCCTCGGGTGCTGGGTTACAACGTCTAGGCCGCCTGGGGCAGTACCCTGGGCAGTGGGGGCACAAGGCGCGAGCATGGCTCGCGCCTTGTTGTGTTCATGGTCTTCAGTCGTTGTCGGTCAGCGTCTCGAGCCAGCGTTGATGGACGTCTCGGCTGGCCTCGTCGAACAGCACGAAGCGTACCAGTTCGATATCGGGGCAGGCGGGCAGGGTGGTCAGGACCGTGGACACGGCAATTTCCGCCGCCTCGTTCAGCGGGTAGCCGAATACGCCGGTGGACAGTGCCGGGAACGCCACTCGACGGATGCCTTGCTGCTGGGCCAGGCCCAGCGCCTCTCGGTAGCAGCCGGCGAGCAGTTCGGCGCTCGGTTCGTCGACGCCGTAGACCGGGCCGAGGCAGTGGATCACCCAGGCGTTGGGCAGCGCAAAGCCTTCGGTGATGACCGCCTGGCCGGGGCGAATCGGTGCCAGCGGCCGCCCGGCCTGGGCCAGCTCCGGGCCGGCGGCACGGTGAAGGGCGCCGGCCACACCGCCGCCGCTTTCCAGCTGGGCGTTGGCTGCGTTGACCACCGCCTCGACGTCGGCCTGGCGGGCGATGTCACCGGTAATGCATTCGATCAAGGGATAGTCCATGGAGACTCCTGTCATTGGCTTGCGGTGGTAACCGTCGGTGACGGTAGCGGCCCTGTGGCCAGCCGGTCGATGTCCTGACGGCGGTCGCCCGCCAGTGGAAGCCGCTTCCTGGCACGCTCCAGGGTGTCGCGCTCGAGCTGCCAGCTGACCAACGCTTCCTCTTCGCCCAGAACCTCTGGCGACGCCTCGGGGGTGACCAGTGGCGGACACAACAGCGAGTGCCCCCAGCCGTTACCGGCCCGGTTGAGGCTTAGCCAGTAGCATTGGTTTTCCATCGCCCGGGTGATGACGAAGCTGTGCCAGCTGGTGAAGGAGAAGTCCCGAGTGAAGGCCACCGGGTGGATCATGAGGTCGACGCCCAACCGGCGGTAGCGGGCGGCCAGCTCACCGAACCTGAGGTCGTAGCAGATCATGAAGCCGACGCGCCAGCCGGCGATATCCAGCGTCACCAGGCGCTCGCCCGGGCTGAAGTGGGCCGCCTCGGCGCTGGCGCCGAACTGGGCGCAGTGCAGCTTGTCGTAGGCTCCCGCCAGTTGCCCCTCGGCGTCGACGACCACCTGGCTGATATGGCGCCAGAGGGAGCCGTCGGCCCGGCGTGATCTGCGCGCCACGCCGAAGGCGATCGGGCACCTGAGTTCCCGGGCCAGCGCGCAATAGTGTGCTGTCACAGGCCCTTGCAGGTCGTCATCGAGTTCATCCATCGCCTCGAAGGCCTGCTCGCCGTACTCCTGGGACGACAGCTCCGGCAGCACGATCAGCTGTGGGCGTTGCTGCGACGCGGCAGTGCGCAGGCGCCCGGCCAGGGCGTCCAGGTGGTCGCGCTGGTCGAGCCGATTGCGGGTCGCCGGGATTGTGGTCTGGCAAGCCAGCAGGCGCATGGATTCCTCGCAGTTGGCGAAAGAGGCAGGGTAACCCGAATCGACAGCGCGACGACATGGGCGGCAGTCGATTGCGTCAGCGGTGCCAAGGGCTATGCTCACGGTAGACCGTCGACGCTCGATTTCCGCTCCGCGAGTGTCAGTGGTCGAGCGCCTTAAGTCCTCGTTGTGTACCTGGCCATCGTTGCAGGCCGACGGGGAGGGAAGGGATATTTCTCCACGCCCTGAGGGGCGTGCAGAAAAAATTAACGCCCACTAAACGTTAGCGGTAGCTAAACTCTCGTTTTACAATGATTCGGCCTGGTCTCTCCAGGTGAATTTATCGCAAAAGGAATGACTGGTGGATCTTTTGCCGGCCCAGGAGGGGCAAGGCACGAGTCCATGCCGTCAACGTCGACAATACCAAAAGAGGTGTGACCATGAAGCGCCATGCTTTCTCCGCCGCTGCACTGTCCAGCGCCATTCTCGGAGCCGCCATGTTCACGTCCCCGGCCATGGCCCAGGACGAAGAACAGTTCATCACCATCGGCACCGGGGGTCAGACCGGCGTGTATTACGTCGTTGGCCAGTCTGTCTGCCGCTTTGTGAATCGCAACAGCGAAGAGACCGGCATCCGCTGTAACGCGCCGTCCACCGGTGGCTCCGTGGCCAACGTCAATGGTATTCGCAGTGGCGAGCTGACCATGGGTGTCGCCCAGTCTGATGTGCAGTATCAGGCCTATAACGGTACCGGCAACTTCGAGGGCGAAGCCTACGAAGACCTGCGTGCCGTGTTCAAGGTGCATGGCGAGCCGCTGACCATCCTGGCCCGTGCCGACGCCGACATCGAGAGCCTCGATGACCTGGCCGGCAAGCGCGTCAACATCGGTAACCCGGGTTCCGGCCAGCGCAACACCATGGAAGTGGTGATGGACGCCAAGGGCTGGACCGAAGACACCTTCTCGCTGGCCTCGCAGCTCGACGCAGCCGAGATGGCATCTGCCCTGTCGGACAACAACATCGACGCCATGGCCTACGTCGTCGGCCACCCCAATGGTTCCATCCAGGAAGCCACCACCACCGTCGACGCCAAGCTGGTGCCGCTCAACGACGACGCCATCAAGGGCCTGGTCGAGGAGTATCCGTACTACTCCATGTCCACCATTCCAGGCGGTCTGTACAAGGGCAACCCGGATGACGTCGAGACCTTCGGTGTCGCCGCGACCTTCGTGACCAGCGCCGAGGCCGACGACGAGCTGGTCTACCAGACCGTCAAGGCAGTGTTCGACAACTTCGATCGCTTCAAGCGTCTGCACCCGGCCTTCGAAAACCTGGATCCGCAGGACATGGTATCCAACGGTCTGTCCGCACCGCTGCATGAAGGTGCCGCTCGTTACTATCGCGAGCAGGGCTGGATCGAGTAAGGGTTCTTCCCCTCTCGGGGGAATAGCCAGCTAATCTCTGCGCGGTCGGCCGTTGGGCGGCCGCGCAGTGCGTTGTGGCCCGTCGATGGATCGACACCGGACGTTCGGTAGAGACCAGACAGCGCCAGCACGACTGGCCCGCGAAAGCGGGCATTCGGGGATGGAGGCGAAGCCCTCCATCATGACGATTCCTCTTCCAGGCAGGGCACGCTTATGACTGAGGACAACAAGAGATCCACGCAGTCCGAAGTGGATCTCGAGGACATGGTCGCCTCCAGCGACTCCGGTTCGCGCAACCCCTTGGGTGCGCCCGGCAAGCTGCTGGTAGGCGTTGCGGCGGCATGGTCGCTGTTCCAGCTATGGATTGCTTCGCCGTTGCCGTTCATGGCCGGCGTCGGCGTCTTCAACGCCACCGAAGCGCGCTCTATTCACCTGGCCTTTGCATTGTTTCTGGCCTTCATGGCCTACCCCGCGACCAAGCGCTCGCCGCGGGACCGCATTCCTCTTCAGGATTGGGTGCTGGCGATTCTGGCCGCTTCCGCCGGGGCTTACATGTTCGTGTTCTACGAACAGCTGGCTGACCGTCCTGGCGCACCCATCCTGCAGGACGTCATCGTCGGTGTGACCGGCCTGATTCTGCTGCTCGAGGCAACACGGCGGGCGCTCGGGCCGCCGCTGATGATCATCGCCTCGATCTTTATCTTCTATTCGCTGGCGGGGCCCTGGATGCCGGGTATCCTCGCTCACCGTGGCGTTAGCCTTTACGGCCTGGTCAATCACCAGTGGCTGACCACCCAGGGTGTGTTTGGTATCGCCTTGGGCGTTTCGACCAGTTTCGTCTTCCTGTTTGTGCTGTTCGGCGCGCTGCTCGACAAGGCAGGTGCCGGCAACTACTTCATCAAGGTCGCCTTCTCGTTGCTGGGCCACTACAAGGGCGGGCCCGCCAAGGCCGCCGTGGTGGCCTCCGGCATGACCGGCCTGATCTCCGGCTCGTCCATCGCCAATACCGTGACTACCGGTACCTTCACCATTCCGATGATGAAGCGTGTCGGCTTCTCCTCGGAGAAGGCCGGTGCGGTGGAGGTGTCCTCCTCGGTCAATGGCCAGATCATGCCGCCGGTGATGGGCGCCGCCGCCTTCCTGATGGTGGAGTACGTCGGCATTTCCTACGTGGAGGTGATCAAGCACGCCTTCCTGCCGGCGCTGATTTCCTATATCGCGTTGATCTACATCGTTCACCTCGAGGCGCTCAAGGCCAACATGGAGGGGCTGGAAAGCTCCAACCCGCCCAAGCCGCTGGTACGCAAGGTGATCGGCTTCCTCGGTGGTCTGCTGCTGATGATGGTGGTGGCGCTGGGTGTCTACTACGGCCTGGGCTGGCTCAAGCCGGTACTGGGTGATGCGACTCCCTGGGTGGTGGCCGTGGCGCTCTCGGTGGTCTACGTGGCGCTGTTGAAGCTGGGTGCAAACTATCCCGAGCTCGAGCTCGATGATCCCAACGAGCCTATCTACAAGCTGCCCCAGACCCGACCCACGGTGCTGGTAGGCCTGCAGTACATCCTGCCGGTGATCGTGCTGATCTGGTGTCTGATGGTGGAGCGCCTGTCACCGGGACTGTCCGCCTTCTGGGCGACGGTGTTCATGATCTTCATCATGCTGACCCAGCGCCCGATCATGCACGCCTTCCGTGGGCGGGGTGATCTTGGCAAGGATCTGCGCGAAGGCTGTCTGGACCTGTGGACGGGGCTGGTGACCGGCGCGCGCAACATGATCGGTATCGGTATCGCCACCGCCACCGCCGGCATCATCGTGGGTGCGGTCTCCCAGACCGGTGTCGGCCTGGTGCTCGCGGACGTGGTCGAGATCCTGTCCATGGGCAACCTGATGCTGATTCTGTTCTTCACCGCCATTCTCAGCCTGATCCTGGGCATGGGGCTGCCGACCACCGCCAACTACATCGTGGTGTCGGCGCTGCTGGCTCCGGTGATCGTGCAACTGGGTGAGCAGAATGGTCTGCTGGTACCGCTGATCGCGGTGCACCTGTTCGTGTTCTACTTTGGCATCATGGCCGACGTCACGCCGCCGGTGGGCCTTGCCTCCTTTGCCGCCGCGGCGGTTTCTGGAGGGGATCCGATCCGCACCGGCTTCCAGGCGTTCTACTACAGCCTGCGTACCGCCGCGTTGCCGTTCCTGTTCATCTTCAACACCGACCTGCTGCTGATCGATGTGGCGCCCTTGCAGGGCGTATTGATCTTCGTGGTGGCGACCATCGCCATGCTGATCTTCGCCGCGGCGACCCAGGGCTACATGATCACCCGCAATCGCTGGTACGAGAGCATCCTGCTGCTGCTGGTGGCCTTCACCCTGTTCCGCCCGGGCTTCTGGATGGACATCATCCATGATCCTTATCGCAGTGTGCCGCCGTCCGAGTTCGTCGAGGCCTACGGCAACGTGGACGAGGACAGCACCCTGCGTCTGCAGGTCAAGGGCGAGGACGCCTTCGGCGATCCGCTGACGACCTACATGACGCTGCCGGTGGCAGAGGGCGAGACCGGTGAGGATCGCCTGCTCAATCTCGGTCTGGAGCTGATCGTCGAGGACGGTCGCGCCATCGTCGACATGGTGACCTATGGCAGTCAGGCTGCGGATCTCGGCTTCGACTTCGATCAGGAGATCGTCGAGATTCAGGCACCGGTGGATCGCTGGCCGAAAGAGCTGATGTGGATTCCGGCGCTTCTGCTGTTCGCCCTGATCGTGTTGGCACAACGCCGTCGCCGGCCCCCTGAAACCACTGAGGCCACGGCCTGAGGAGGTCCGTCATGTACCAGAAGATCCTGTTACCGGTCGATCTCAATGAGCCATCGTCGTGGGAGAGGGCACTGCCGGTGGCGCTCTCGCTGTGCCGCAACTTTGGTGCCAGCCTGCACCTGGTGACGGTGTTGCCGGACTACCGCATGCCGCTGGTGGGGTCCTACTTCCCCAAGGACTTCGCCAAGAAGGCCCATGAAGCGGTACAGAAGGCGCAGCATGACTTCATCGTCGAGCACGTGCCGGAGGACCTGACGGCTCAGGCGATCATCGCCGATGGCTCCCCCTGGGAAGCCATCATCAAGGTCGGCAAGAAGATCGATGCCGACCTGATCGTCATGGCCTCGCATACCAAGCGCAAGTTCGCCGACTACGTGATCGGCCCCAACGCCGAGCACGTCGTCCATCACAGCAAGTGTTCGGTGATGATCGTGCGTTGACCCAGACGACAAGCGCTAGCGCCATCGACGCCCCCTCACATGAGGGGGCGTTTTCGTAAGCTTGCGTAGGTTGAAGGCGAATCCAGGGCCCATCAACTACAGTCAAATTAGAGTCGATGGGCGCCGGCGATGGCGTGAAGGAACCTCGCATCTTGCCCCTTGACTCCCGTGACAGGTGGGCGGTGGCAACCGTCATCCGTGGGTACAGGGGGGAGTAGATGATGAGTGCAGCAGCATCACGACACGACAAGGAGTCGAGCGGGGCCAGGGTAAAGATCTCCATCAAGAACGTCGGTATGGGGCGGCCCAGGGTGTGGTTATCTTCGGGATTCGAGGACTTTCGGGCCGCCACTGCGGTCAGCCTTTCCTATGGCATGTTCTGGGTCGGGCTCAGCATCGCCGTCACGGCAGGGGCGCTGACGCTGGGACTGTGGCATTGGCTGTTGCCGCTGGTGGCCGGCTTCATGTTCATCGGGCCGTTGGTGGCGGTGGGCTCCTACGGGATCAGCAGGGCGCTGGAAGAAGGCCGCTCCCCGACCCTGGGGGATGCCTTTGGCGCCTGGCGCGGCCACACCGGGCAACTGGCCATGATGGGCGTGATGATGATGATCTTCTTTCTCGCCTGGATTCGCCTGGCCACCTTGCTGTTTGCCCTGTTCTTCGGTCTCCAGTCGCCGGATCCGTCCACGGTCTATGCGTCACTTCTGACCACGCCGGAAGGCCTCGGCATGCTGGTGGTGGGGCTGGCCTTTGGCTGTGTGCTGGCGTTTGGCGCCTTTTCCATTAGCGTGGTCGCGATTCCAACCCTGATGGATCAGGACCTGACGTTCATGGAGGGCATCGAGGCCAGTATTCGTTCGGTGGCACGCAATTTCCGACCGATGCTGCTGTGGGCAGCGATTCTCACCGGCTGCGTACTGGTGGGGATGGCCACCTTCTATATCGGGCTTGCCTTGATTCTGCCGGTACTGGGGCACGCGAGCTGGCACGCCTACGAAGACCTGGTGGTGTGCGAACGGCTGGACGACCCCGGCGCCTGAGGGCGGCAACCTGGTCCGCGAAGACGCCCCGACAGGGGGCGTTTTCCTGAACCAGCAAAGCTCGAGGGGCCCGCAGACTGACCTTTGGCGCTCGATCACGTAATCTACTCCTGCAGAAAGAGTCAGGAGACGTCATGCGGGTGCCAGCTTTCCTTTGCCAGGTGGGTGTCCTCCTGGGGCTGTTGGTAGCAGGGGGAATCGGCCAGGCCCATTCCCAGCCTTTGCCAGCTCCGGTGGGGCCTGTGCTGCTTAAAGTATCGGGCAATATCCAGAACACCAATGTGGATGCACAGCTTCTGCTGGATCGTGCCATGCTCGACGATCTGGAGAGTCGTGCGCTGGTGACCGATACCCCGTGGCATAGCCAGGCCAGCCGTTTCGAGGGGCCGCTGCTCCGCAGCGTGCTGGAATCCGCCGGTGTCACCGCCGACAGCATTCGCGTGCACGCCTTGAACGGCTTCGTGGCCGATATCCCGGTCTCCGATGCCTATCGCTATGACGTCATCCTGGCCATGAAGCAGGACGGCGAAGCGATGTCGGTGCGAAACTTCGGCCCGCTGTTCGTGTTGTACCCTTTCGATGATCATCCAGAACTGCGAAACGAGTCGGTCCAGTTTCGCTCGGTGTGGCAGGTAGATGCCATCGAGGTCCCGTGATCAATGTCACCGGGAGATCGGTCGAAGGCCATCAGGAGGCAAGGCAGGGAGTGCAGCGCCCCAATACCATAGTGAGTGATCCCGGTGTATCGGCTGGTGTCGACCCGAACATTCTGCCAGCAGATTCCCGACCCAAGGAGGAGGGTGCTCGGCGCATCCGTTCCGTATGCGACGCTATCCTCTGAGACTGGTATTCAGCGCCGTGGCGGCACTGACCTTCTTTGCTGCTGCCATGGTGGTGATCGGTCTGGTCGCCTGGCGCCATGACAATCTTTCCCACCAGGTGGTGGAGGACATCACCTGGCATTCCTACAAGCTGGACCGAGACGTGGTGTTGCTGCGCAATCACCTGTTGTTCGGGGAGCATGGACCCGAACAACTGGCCGGCTTCAGGCTCGAGTTCGACCTGTTGTTCAGTCGACTGAACCTGTTTCGCCACAGCGACATTCACGATCTGGTCGAGGAGGCTCCGGCCGCGCGTCGCCAACTGTCGATCATCATCAGCCTGATGCAGGACCTGGATGCCGAGGTCAGTGCCCTGGCGTCCCTCGATAGCGAGGCAGAGGCCGTTCTTGACCAGCATCTTGCCGCGCTATCCACCGAGACCGAAAGGTTGATCATGGCCGTCAACGGCCATCTGGCCGAGATCAATACCGCAGAGCGTGTTCGTCTGCAGCGACTGTACCTGTTGCTGCTGGTGATGATCCTCGGTATGAGCCTGGCCGGAGGGGTCATGCTTGCCGTACTTTTCAAGGAAGCCCGTGACAACGAGGCCTCGCGCAAGGCACTGGAGACGCTGAGCGGCGAACTGGAAATCAGTGCCCGGCGCGCCCAGTCCGCCAGTCAGGCCAAGTCCGACTTTCTGGCCACGGTGAGCCACGAGATCCGCACGCCGCTCAACGGCGTCATCGGCATGAGCGAACTGTTGCGTGATCTCGAACTGTCGGAGCCCGCCAGCCGCTACTCGCACACCATTCATGACAGCGCCCGCCAACTGATGGGCATGATCGATGACATCCTCGACTTCTCCAAGATCGAGGCAGGACGCATGGAGCTGGATGTTCAGCCGGTGGCACTCGATGCCTTGATCGAAGATGCGCTGGAGCTGTTTCGTCCGCGCGCACTCGACAAGCGGTTGCGCTTGCTTGGCCACGTGGACGAGACGCTGCCGGCACGACTCCAGGGGGACCCAGGCCGGCTTCGGCAGGTGCTGCTCAACCTGCTGGCCAACGCCATCAAGTTTACCGACCGCGGCATGGTGAGGCTGTCGGTAGCGCCTGTGGACGAGGGCTGGGTGCAGTTCGACGTGGTGGATACCGGTCAGGGTGTCGAGGCGTCCCTGCTGCCTCAGTTGTTCGAGCCCTTCCGCCAGGGCGATGCCTCCGTCGCCCGGCGCTATGGCGGCACCGGTCTGGGCCTCGCGATTTCCAAGCGCCTGGTAGTGGCCATGGGGGGCGAGATAGGGGTCGACAGCCGTCGAGGCAAGGGCAGTCGCTTCTGGTTCCGATTGCCGCTGGTGCCCTGTGACGAACCCCGCCGTCAACCGCTGACGGTGGCCAGGGCGCGCGCGCATCCCAAACAGCTCGCCGAGGCGGATCTGCTGGTGGTGGAAGACAATCTGGTCAACCAGGAAGTGGCGATCGCGATGCTGGAACGCCTCGGCTGTTCGGCTACCCTGGCTTCCTGCGGCAAGGAAGCGCTGGCTCTCTGCTCACAGCGCCGTTTTGACCTGATATTGATGGATGTCCAGATGCCTGACCTCGATGGTCGCGAGGTCACCCGACGCCTTCGCAGCTTTTCCGACTGGCGTAGTGAGGTTCCCGTGGTGGCGATGACCGCTGGTGGCGCCAGTCACGATGAGTCGGACTGCATGGCCGCCGGCATGAACGACTATCTGACCAAGCCGCTGTTGATGGGCACGCTGCTGATGGTGCTCAAGCGCCACCTGCTGGGAGAGTCCGAGACCTCGACGACTCCGAGGGGTATCACCTCACTGATCAATGCCGATACGCTCGATGCCCTGGACGAAGGGCTTGGGGGCGAGCGCCGGGATGCTCTGGTGGACCTGTTCGGGCGACAGGCGCGCGAACGCTTGCCGGAGATCCAGAGCGCCTACCGGCGAGGCGAGGAGGAGCCGCTGGCCCAACTGGCCCATCAGCTCAGGGGCGAGGCCGCCGGCGTCGGCGCCATGGCTCTGGCCGAGGCGGCGCGAGCGCTGGAGCGTTGTGCCCTGGATGGCTGCATCGAGGATGCCAGAGGCGTCATCGATGCGCTGCCTGAGCTGCTTGAACGCACCCTGGCGGCCTTTGCCCGCAGCGAGAGGCGCGCCTCCCAGACCTGAGGTCGGCTTCGGCGTCCCGCTGTGTTGCTGAGCTCTACTGTTCAGTGGTCGTGGGAAAGTGCCGTTTCAGTTGCCTTGGGGACGGGGACGCCGCCAGCGCGGATGTCGTGGCACCACCACCCGTTGGGCCCGGTACTCACCCCGCACCGCATCCATCGCCAGCGCCAGGGCCTGCTCGGCGATGCCCCGATGATCCTGGACGGCGGAGTTGACCGCCAGCGGCAGGAAGTCCAGCAGGCGGTTGTCGCCGAAACTCGCCATGGCCAGACGCGGGGGCAGGCCGCCGCGTGCAATCAATTCGTCCAGGGCGCCTTCCAGCAGAATGTAGGACGCGGTTACCAGGGCGTCGGGCAGTCCCTTCTTGTCGATGTAGTCAGCCAGCAGCCTGGCGCCTTCCTCGCGGGCATAGTGGTCGCCGCTTTCCAGGGTGCACTCGAGCTCGCGTCCCCTTACGCCTGCGCGGAAGCCGGCGCGGCGCTCTTCGGTGATCGAAAGGTGCGGCACCGCATCGAGCCATAGCACGCTCTTGACTGCCGGCGTCATCAGCGAGCGTGTGAGCTGTTCGGCGGCCTCGCGGTCGTTGCTGACGACGCTGGCGAAGCTCGCTTCGGGCAGGCCCCGGTCGATGGCGATGATCGGCAGACCCTCATTCATCAATTCGGTATAGAAGGACGCCGGCTGCGCCAGACAGCTTGCCACGATCAGCGCCTCGCAGCGTTGGGCGCGCAGTGACAGGGCCAGGTCCCGCTCGCTGTCGGGCTGGTCGTCGGAGCCGACGATCAGCAGCTGGTAGCCCTGGGCCCGCGCTCCGCGTTCCAGGTGCTTGGCCAGGCGGGCGTAGCTGGAGTTTTCCAGGTCCGGCACGATCAGCCCCAGGATGCGGCTGCTGCCGCGCCGCAGGGCCGCCGCCTGGGCATCGACACGGTAGCCATGCTCCGCCACCACCGCCATCACTCGGTCCACGGTGTCCTGACGAATACGGCGCTCCCTGGCCTTGCCATTGACGATGTAGCTGGCGGTGGTGCGGGAAACGCCGGCCAGGCGGGCAATTTCGGCCAAGGTCATGCGGGTGTCTCCATTGAAGGCGTCGGGCGTGGTCACGGCGACAAGGTGTCAATTCCCTCTAGTCTACCTGGCATGGCAGCAGTGTCCCCCTGCCAAAGTCGTAGCTTTTGCGACTTGCCATGTGCGCTGAATCGTACCAGCATTGTGGCATGGTGAGGTGACACGATTCAGCTTTCGAGCAATTTGCATTTGCCGAAGCCAGGTGATCCCAGCATCCGGCGTGCGCTGTATCTGTTGCATCCCGGCAGTGCCGGGGCGCTGGACCTCCTCGCCGACACCGTTCAACCGATACCGGTGAGGAAACGCTGCACCTCACCCAGGAGAGCCCTTCATGCTGACGCTGAACGCCGACGACATCCTGCTGGATTGTCGTGCCGAGAGCTGGCGCCACGCCCTCGACGCCGCCTTTGACGCCCTGAAGGCGGCCAGCCTGGTCGATGACGGCTACCGCCAGGGCCTGGTCGATCGGGAGTCCCAGTCTTCCACCTGGCTTGGCAATGGCATCGCCATCCCCCACGGCACCCCCGAGAGTCGAGGCGCGGTGCGTCGCACCGGGGTGCGGGTGCTGCAGTTCCCCGAGGGCGTGCGCTGGCACGACGGCAACCTCGTTCATGTATTGGTGACCATCGCCGCCCAGAGTGATGAGCACCTGGATATCCTCAGAAGCCTGACCCACGTGCTCGACCGGGACGGTGTCTCCGAACGCCTGGCCCAGGCGAGCAGCGCCGAGGAGATCACCGAGCTGCTGGCTCGGCCGGTGGTTCGCCCGCGACTGGACCAGGACACCCTGGTGCTGGGCCATCGCGCCGACGACCTGCTCGATCTGGCGCTGGCCGGGGCTCAGCGGCTGCGCCAGCTGGCATTGGTCGATACCGCCTATCTTGCCGAGATGGTCACCTCCATGCCGACGCACCTGGGACGGGGGCTGTGGCTTGCGTCCAGCGAAGCCGGCGTGTCCACGCCGGCACTCGCTGCGGTGACGCCGGCCAAGCCCGTCCAGCATCAGGGCAGCGACGTCGAGGCGGTGTTGTGCCTGGCCTCCCATGGCGAGGCTGGACGCCCGCTGGCCGACGCCATCGTGTCGCTGGTGGCGTCACTGGATGAGTCCGACGCCGCCCATCTGCGCGAGCGGGACGCCGACGACTGGCTGGCGCTGCTGGCTGGCGAAGGTGGCTCGGCCCAGAGTCGTCGCGTACGCCTGCTCAACGCCCATGGGCTTCACGCGCGTCCGGCCAAGGTGCTGGTCCAGAAGGCACGCGAAAGCGGGGTCGCCGTGCAGGTGCGCCTGGCCGAGGGCAGCGGACGCCCGGTGTCGGCGGCGTCGCTGACCAAGGTGATCGGTCTTGGTGCCAGACGAGGACAGGAGCTGATCCTGTCGGCGCGAGGCGAGGGTGCCGAACAGGCGCTGACATCGCTGGTCGAGGCGATCAACGATGGTCTGGGGGAGCAGGTGACGCCACTGGCGTCTTCGGCTGTGTCGCAAGGCGAAGCCGAGCAGGCGGTCGCGGAGCCGGTGGCGGCAAGCATGCCGCCCGCCGACCAGCCGCTGGAAGCGGTGGCCGCATCGCCGGGACTCGCGGTGGCGCCGCTTTTCGTGATCAAGACCCCGGACTTCGACTATCCCCGCGAGGCGGCGGACTCCGCGTTAGAGCGACAGCGCCTCGAGCGGGCCATCGCCCAGGGCGGCGAGCAGCTCAAGGCCCTGATCGCCCGGACCGCCGGAGGCGAGGTCGCCGCCATTCTGTCGATGCATGAGGAAATGCTCGAAGACCCGGAACTGGCCCAGGCCGCGCGCGAGGGCATCGACGAGGGGCTTTCCGCCGAGGCCGCCTGGTGGCAGGCCATCGACGTCGCCGCCCGCGCCCAGGAACAGCTGGCCGATCGCCTGCTGGCCGAACGAGCCGCGGATCTGCGTGACGTCGGCCGTCGTGTGCTGGGTATCCTGTGCGACGTCGAGCTGCCCGAGCCGCCGGCCGTGCCTTACCTGCTGGTGACCGACGATATCGGTCCGTCCGATGTCGCCCGCCTGGACACCGAGCGGGTTCGCGGCATCCTCACCGCCCGGGGCGGCGCCACCGCCCACAGCGCGATACTCGCCCGGGCACTAGGGATACCGGCGGTAGTCGGTGCCGGTGCCGGCGTGCTGGCGCTCGAAAATGGCACTGAGATGCTGCTCGACGGCGATGAAGGCTGGGTCGTGCCGGCACCCTCGCAAGCGCGTCGCGAGCGCTTCGAGGCGCGCATGGAAGCGCTGGAGGCGCTCAAGGCACGTGCCTGGGACGCTCGCTTCGAGGACGCCCGGACCGAGGATGGTACCCGCGTGGAGGTGGTCGCCAACCTGGGCAATACCGCCCACGCCCGCGACGCCGTATCGCGCGGCGCCGAGGGGGTGGGGCTGCTGCGTACCGAGTTTTTGTTCATGGCCCACGCCTCGCTGCCGGACGTGGAGACCCAGGAGCGCGAATATCGCGAAGCCCTGGACGCTCTGGACGGCCGCCCGCTGGTGGCGCGGACCCTGGACGTGGGTGGCGACAAGCCGCTGGCTTACTGGCCACTGCCCCAGGAGGACAACCCCTTCCTCGGCCTGCGTGGCATTCGTCTGGCCCTCAGGCGTCCCCAGGTGCTGCGCGATCAGTTCAGCGCCCTGGTGAAGGCCGCCGACGGCCGGCCGCTGCGCATCATGCTGCCCATGGTCAAGGACCTGGATGAGTTCCGCGCCGCCCGTGCGATCTTCGATGAGGTGCTGCGCGAACTCGGCGTCAGCCGAGACGGCGACCGCCTGCAGCTGGGCGTGATGATCGAGGTGCCGTCCTGCGCGCTGCTGGCGCCGAGCCTGGCGCCCGAGGTCGACTTCTTCTCCATCGGCACCAACGACCTGACCCAGTACACCCTGGCCATCGACCGTGGTCATCCTGAGCTTTCCGGGGAGTCCGACGGCCTGCACCCGGCCGTGCTGCGGCTGATCCAGATGACCGTCCAGGCGGCTCATGCCCATGGCAAGTGGGTCGGCGTGTGCGGTGAGCTGGCCAGCGACCGCCAGGCGATTCCGGTGCTGGTTGGCCTCGGCATCGACGAGCTGTCGGTGAGCGCCCGCCAGGTACCCATGGTCAAGGCACGCCTGGCGTCGGTCTCCACCACCCGGGCCCGGGAACTCGCCGCCCTGGCATTGGCCGCTCCCACCGCCCGGGACGTGCGCAGAGAGCTGGAGGCGAACCAATGAGCGAGATATCCGGCAATGCCGTCAAGCCACCGGTGCTGACCATTTCGGCCAACCCGGCGCTGGACCTGTCTGTCGCTGTGGACCGGCTGACGCCAGGTGCGCTGCACCGCGCCGAGTCAGTCGAGCTGACCGCCGCCGGCAAGGGCGTCAACATGGCGCGGGTGCTCGCCGCCCTGGGCCACCCGGTCTGTGTCACCGGCTTTCTGGGCAGTGACAACGACTCGCCCTTCATCGATGCCTTCGCCGAGATGGGGGTCGAGGACGCCTTTGTGCGATTGCCCGGCGCCACCCGCATCAACACCAAGCTGAGCGAGGCCGACGGTCGCGTCAGCGATATCAATGCGCCGGGACTCAGCGTCGATGCCGACGCCTGGCAGCGCCTGATCGCCACCATCGAGGCGCGCCTGACGACGCCTGCGCTGCGCCCCGCCGCGGTAATGATCGGCGGCAGCCAGCCACCGGGAGTCGGCGCTTCGGCGCTGGCCGAACTGATCACTCGGATCAAGGCCACCGGCGTACCCGTGTGGGTGGACACCAGCGGCGAGGCGCTCAAGGCAGCGGTCAAGGCGGGGGCCGACGCGGTGAAGCCCAACCTGGAGGAGCTGGCCGACTGGGCGGATCGTGACATTGCAACAGACGTCGACGTTCAGCGTGCAGCCCTTGAGCTTTACGCCGCCGGCGTCGGCGACGTGCTGATTTCCGCCGGTGCCGACGGTGTGACCTGGCTGGGTCCGCATGGCCTGTGGCAGTCGCTGCCTCCTGCGGTCAGGGTGGCCAATACCGTATGTGCCGGCGATACCCTGTTTGCCGCCATGCTGCACGGCGTGCTGTGCGAGGCGCCTGTGGAACAGGCGCTGAGGTTTGCCACGGCGCTGTCCGCCGAGGCGGTGCGCCACACCGGCGTGGGCCGGGCCGACGCCTCCGATTTCACCGACCTTCTTTCCGACACCAGGGTGCGGCGCCTCAATGACGTCGAAGCCCGGGGAGTACTTGCATGAACGTGATCCTGTTGACGACCTGCCCCGGCGGCAGCGTCACGAGCTACCTGGCCGCCCAGCGCCTGACCCCTGCCGCCGAGGCCAAGGACTGGCAGCTCTCCACCGAGGTGCACTCGAGCCTGGCGCCGGTCGAGACCCTGTCCCACCAGACCCTGGCCGCGGCCGAGCTGGTGATCGCGGTGGGCGAACCCATCGCCGGGGCCCACCGCTTCAGCGGCAAGCGCCTGTATCGTGGCAGCCTGGAAGATGCCCTGAGCGACCCGTCGGACTTTCTCGAGCGGGCGGCCCGTGACGCCCAGGTGTTTACCCCCCTCAATGATGAGGCGGCCAGCGCTTCAGGGAATGGCCCCGTGGCTGCAGACGTCAGCGACGAGGCGCGCATCGTCGCGGTGACCGCCTGTCCCACCGGGGTCGCCCACACCTTCATGGCCGCCGAGGCACTGGCCGAGGCAGGGCGTGGGCTCGGCCATCAGGTACGCGTCGAGACCCAGGGCTCGGTGGGCGCTCAGGATCAGTTGACCGACGACGAGATCGCCCAGGCGGACCTGGTCATCCTGGCCTGCGATATCGAGGTCGATCCCACCCGATTTGCCGGCAAGCGGATCTACCGCACGTCCACCGGCAACGCCCTGAAGAAGTCGCGCCAGACCATCGAGGCGGCGCTGATCGAGGCCCAGGTGGAAAGCGCGGATGGTGGCGCCAGGGCCGAGTCTGCCAAGAGCTTCAAGGAGAAGGGCGTCTACAAGCACCTGCTGACCGGGGTGTCCTTCATGCTGCCCATGGTGGTAGCCGGGGGCCTCTTGATCGCGCTGTCCTTCGTCTTCGGCATCGAGGCCTTCAAGGAGGAGGGCACCCTGCCTGCCGCCTTGATGGAGATCGGTGGGGGCACCGCCTTCGCCCTGATGGTGCCGGTGCTGGCTGGCTACATCGCCTATTCCATCGCCGATCGGCCCGGCATCGCCCCGGGCATGATCGGCGGCATGCTGGCGTCGAACATCGGTGCCGGCTTCATCGGCGGTATCCTGGCGGGCTTTCTGGCCGGCTACGTGGCCAAGGCGGTGACCCGCTACGTCAAGCTGCCTTCCAGCGTCGAGTCACTCAAGCCGATCCTGATCATCCCGCTGGTCGCGAGTCTGGTCACCGGTCTGGTGATGATCTATGTGGTCGGTGAGCCGGTGGCCGGGGTGCTCGAGGCACTGACCGCCTTCCTCGAGAGCATGGGCTCCACCAATGCGGTGTTGCTGGGGATTCTGCTCGGCGCGATGATGTGCTTCGACCTGGGGGGGCCGGTCAACAAGGCGGCCTACACTTTTGGGGTGGGCCTGCTCGCCTCCGAGACCTACGCCCCCATGGCGGCGATCATGGCCGCCGGCATGGTGCCGGCGATCGGCATGGGCATCGCCACCTTCGTCGCCGGGCGCAAGTTTGCCGACCCCGAGCGCGAGGCCGGCAAGGCCTCCTTCGTGCTGGGGCTGTGCTTCATCAGCGAGGGCGCGATTCCCTTCGCCGCCAAGGACCCGCTGCGGGTGATTCCCATCAGCATGCTGGGCGGCGCCATCACCGGAGCCATCTCGATGCTGGTGGGCGCCAAGCTGATGGCCCCCCACGGCGGCGTATTCGTGCTGTTGATTCCAAATGCGATTACTCCAGTGTTGTGGTACCTGCTGGCGATCGTCGCGGGCTCGCTGGTGACCGGGCTCGGTTACGCCGCCATCAAGCGCGGCGAGACGGCCTCCATGCCGGTGGGCGAGGGGGCCTGATAAGGGGGGCTCGGCACTCACCGGCGGTTGACGGCCAGCAAGGTGCAGATGGCGTCCTGGGCGCCTCTCACTGGTGCACGATGAAGGGTATTGCTCAATGGCCCGGCCTGACAGGTCGGGCCATTTTTTTTGTTCCTGACCCTTTAACGAAATGATCGACTGGTATTTTGCTGGATTCTCAGTAAAAAGACGGAAAAATTCCGAGCGCATGGCATAATGGCGCGCTTCTTGCCTCATGCTAGGCAGGACCCGGAGCAGGTGGCGACCCCACCTCAGCCGGGACAGGGCCTTACCGGGCCCAGGCGGCCCCCACCCGGGGCCTGACAAGGACGACCGTTTTCTTGTGAAGGCCGGCGAAAGTCGGCGCGAGCAGGCACGAGGCGGTACGTCCGATTGATGAGGAGATCCCATGTCAAGCGAACCCGTGACTCTCATGGTGGCCCGCCGCGTGGCGCGTGGACGCTACCGCGACTTCACCCTGTGGCTCGATGAAGGCCGCGAGCTGGCGGCGGACTTTCCCGGCTATCTCGGCTCCGGCATCCTGGCGCCGCCCCCCGGCGACGACGAGTATCAGATCATCTTTCGCTTTCAGGACACCGATACCCTCGCACGCTGGGAGCATTCCGCCTCGCGCCGTGCCTGGCTCGAGCGTGGTGCCGGCCTGTTCGAGGCCCCCCAGGAGCGGCGTGCCCTGGGACTCGACAGCTGGTTCACCAGCCCCGGCCCCAGGGTGCCGCCGCGCTGGAAGCAGGCGATCGCCATCTGGCTGGCGTTCTTCCCGGTGTCGCTGATGTTCCAGTGGCTGCTGGGCGATACCCTGGCGACCTTGCCGCTGGTTCCTCGGGTACTCGCCAGCACCCTGATGCTGACCCCGGTGATGGTGTTCCTTTTCATCCCCCTGTCTACCCGCCTGCTGGCGCCCTGGCTTCAGGCGCCGCCCGGACGTGGCGCTCGCCTGAGCCTGCGTCTGCGCCGCAGCTGAGGCTGACAGGCGGCCCTCCCGGCTCGCATTGAGTCTGGCCACTGCTCGCGCCTACACTCAGGTCATGCGGCGTTGCCGCGGATCTTGAGGACAGCCCATGGGCAGTGCGAGCACGGCGCCCCGCGTGGAAGGCGACATCACCGCGCGGGAGCGCCCTACACCAGAACAACAAGAGCTTGCGTCGCTGGGACTCAAGGTGGCGGCCAGCCGCCACCCCAAGGCTGAACAGGCGGCGTGTGAGCTGCATCACGAGCTCTATCATCCCGACCTGGGTTTCGTGCTGTTCTTCGTCAGCGCCGAATACGCGCTGGACCCCCTGGCCCAGGCCCTGGAGTCGACCTTCGGTGGGCTGCCGCTGGCGGGTTGCACCACGGCGGGTGAGATCACCCCGCTGGGGTACGAGCGCGGGACCATCGTCGCCATCGGGTTCGATCGCCGTCATTTTGGCGTGGCCACCACCCTGCTCGAGGACCTCGAGAGCGTCTCCCTGATCGACGCCCAGCGTCGGGTGGAGTCGCTTCTTGCCACCGCTAGGGGGCATCTGGATGGCGAGGCCTTCGCGCTGACCCTGCTCGATGGGCTGTCGGCCAGCGAAGAGCAGGTGCTGACCACTCTGGACGCCGCCCTGGGTGGTATCCCGAGCTTCGGTGGCTCGGCTGGGGACGACAACCGACTGGCGCATACCCATGTGTTTGCCGGTGGGCGCTTTCACAGCGCGGCGGCGGTGGTGGTGCTGATCACCACCCACCATCCCTTCGAGGTGTTCTCGACCCATCACCTGGCGGCACGCCGTGACAAGCTGGTGGTCACCCGCGCCGATCCTGCGGGCCGGCGTGTGCTGGAGCTCAATGCCCTGCCCGCGGTGGACGAGTACGCCCGGCTGGTCGGTGTCTTGCCAAGCGAACTCGATGAGGGCGTGTTTGCCCGCCACCCGTTGGCGGTCAAGCTGGGCGATGCCTACTACGTCCGCTCGATCCAGCGTGCCAACGCCGACGGTAGCCTCAGCTTCTACTGCGCGGTGGAGACCGGCATCGTGCTGACCGCCATGGCCGGCACGCCGATTCTCGAGGCCCTCGACGATACCCTGGGGGGCCTTCAGCGCCGGCTGGGGAAACCGCAGTTGATCATCGGCTGTGACTGCTTTCTCAGGCGTCTGGAGTTCGAGGCGCTCGCGCAGATCGGCGACGCCTCTGAGCGACTTTCCAGGGCCTCGGTGGTGGGCTTCAACACCTACGGTGAGCAGCACCACGGCATGCATATCAACCAGACTTTCACGGGGGTGGCGATTGGATCTGGTCGGTGAGCCAAGGCAGGATCGCGCCAGCAGTGCACTGGAACAGGAACTGCTGGAGGAAAACCATCGGTTACGCCGGATCTGCCAGGCGCTGATCGAGCGGGTCGAGTCCGCCGGGGCGGGCGGGGCACCCTATGGTGCCTTCGAGCACGCGGTGCTGCTCGCCGAGCAGGTGCGCGAGCGCACCGAGACCCTGCACCGTACCCTGGATGAACTGGCCGAAACCAATGCCCGTCTGGAGGAGGCCCGGCGCGACGCCGAGGCCGCCAATGCCTCCAAGACCCGCTTCCTGGCGGCGGTCAGCCACGACCTGCTGCAGCCGCTCAACGCCGCGCGGCTGTTTGCCAGCGCCCTGGAAGAGCGAAAGTTGCCTGAAGAATCCGGTCGCCTGGTGCAGCGTATCGATCGCTCGCTCAGCGACGTGGAATTGCTGCTGGGGACCCTGGTCGACATCTCGCGACTGGATGCCGGGGTGTTGACCCCGGACGTGGCCCCCTTCGCCGTCTCGCAGTTGCTGGATGCGCTCGCCGAGGAATTTCGTCAGATGGCCGGCGCCCGCGGGCTGGCGTTTCGCTATGTGCCGAGTTCCGCCTGGGTCGAGTCCGACCTGGCGCTGCTGGCCCGAGTGATTCGCAACCTGATGTCCAACGCCGTGCGCTACACCGAGTCGGGGCGGGTGCTGCTCGGCTGTCGCAGACGTCGGGTAGGCCAGCAGTACTGGCTCGAGATCCTGGTGGGGGATACCGGCCCGGGCATCGACGAGGCTCGGCGCGACGAGATCTTTCTGGAGTTTCGCCGGGGCAACGCCGCAGCCCCGGGGCAGGAGCGCGGGCTGGGACTGGGGCTTGCCATCGTCGATCGCATCGCCCGGCTGCTCGATCATCCCATTACCCTCAATAGCCGATCCGGCCAGGGCGCCCAGTTCTCGGTAAGCGTGCCCTGCGCTCGCCCGGCGCGTGCGGTGGCCCCGTCGGCCTCGACCCTGCAGCAGGCCGGCACGCGGCAGCTGCAGAGTACCGAGGTATGGGTGCTGGACAACGATCCCGCCATCCTCGAGGGCATGAGCGCGCTGCTGGGTGGCTGGGGATGTCGGGCGCGCCTCGCGTCGCGAGTGGTTGAACTGGAACAGAGCCTGGCCGAGCGCCACGAGACACAGGGCATGGATAGGCCGTCGCCAACGGTGGTGATGATCGACTACCACCTGTCCAGCGACGAAGAAGATGGCCTGGCGCTGGCGCAGCGCCTGGCCGGCTCTCATGTAGACCTGGCCCCGATACTGATCACTGCCAACCACGACGCCGAGATCAAGCGGCGTTGTCGTGAGCTTGGCTTCCCCTGTCTACTGAAGCCGCTGAAGCCCCTGCGCCTGCGTCAGGCACTGATACACCTGCTCGACGCCGGTTGAGCCGTCTTGCCTTGGTCAGCGAGACGTTCTGCCTTCTAGCGCGCCCGTCGCCTGGCCAGGCAGGCCAGCAGGGTGGACTCGTCGGCTGCCAGGATCGCCTGAACACGGCTGCCGACGCCAAGCTTCTTGAGGATCGCCGAGACGTGGGTCTTGACCGTGGTCTCGGCGATATCGAGCTCGCGGGCGATGACCTTGTTGGAGGCGCCGCGAATCAGCAGGGACAGCACCTCGAGCTGCTTGACCGTCAACTGCTCGAGCGCGCCTGCATCGGCTGGACCCGTCACCCCCTGTGTCGCCCCCTGCGTCGCAGGCGGGGCACTCGAGGCCTCGGCCGGGCGGCGCATGATCTCGGCGGGCAGATAGATCTGGCCGTCCAGGATCTGCTTGATCGCCGCCAGCAGGTCCGGGCGTGGCGTGGACTTCGGCAGGTACCCGATGGCGCCCAGATCCAGGGCGCCGAGCACCGTGGCGCGCTCGCTTTCGGCCGACAGCACCGCCACCGGCACCGCCGGAAATGCCCGGCGCAATTCGCGCAGCCCGTCCAGGGCCGAGGCGTCAGGCAGATTCAAGTCCAGCAGCACCAGGTCGACGTCGTCGTCGGCGTCGAGGGCGCTTGCCAGCGCGGCGAAACAGTCCGCCTCGCGCAGCTCGGTGCCGGGCAGGCCCGATTGAATGACCGCGGCAATGGCGTCGCGAAAGAGCGGGTGATCGTCAGCCACCATCAGGCTGTGCATGTCTGGCGTCCCGGTTGTCTGTGTCCTTGGTCGGTCTCCTACCGAAGGAGGAGGCGCTCTCCTGCCAGGGCAGTATGTCGCAAGCCAGGTTCCTGACCAAGACTGGAGTGGCAGACAACTACAACATCCTTTCCAAGGAGACACGCCATGATCTACGCCAACCCCGGACAACCCGACGCCGTGGTCAGCTTCGACGAGCGCTACGGCAACTATATCGGCGGCGAGTTCGTCGCCCCGGTCAAGGGTCAGTACTTCGACAACGTAAGCCCGGTCAACGGCCAGGTGTTCTGCCAGATCCCCCGCTCCGGTGCCGAGGATATCGACAAGGCGCTGGACGCCGCCCATGGGGCAGCGCCGGCCTGGGGGCGCACCTCCGCCGGCGAGCGCAGCAACATCCTGTTGAAGATTGCCGAGCGCATCGAGGCCAACCTGGAGGCGTTGGCGGTGGCCGAGTGCTGGGACAACGGCAAGGCGGTGCGCGAGACCCTGAACGCCGATATTCCGCTGGCGGTGGACCACTTCCGCTACTTCGCCGGCTGCATTCGTGCCCAGGAAGGCACCGCCGCCGATATCGACGCCAACACCGTGGCCTATCACTTCCACGAGCCGCTGGGCGTGGTCGGCCAGATCATCCCCTGGAACTTTCCGCTGCTGATGGCCACCTGGAAGCTCGCGCCTGCGCTGGCCGCCGGCAACTGCGTGGTGCTCAAGCCCGCCGAGCAGACCCCGGCCTCGATCCTCAAGCTGATGGAGGTGATCGGTGACCTGCTGCCTCCCGGCGTGGTCAACGTGGTCAACGGCTTCGGCGCTGAGGCGGGGGAGGCCCTGGCCACCAGCAAGCGCATCGCCAAGATCGCCTTTACCGGTTCCACCCCGGTGGGCTCGCACATCCTCAAGTGCGCTGCCGACAACATCATTCCTTCTACCGTGGAGCTTGGCGGCAAGTCGCCCAACATCTACTTCGCCGACATCATGAACGCCGAGCCGGAGTTCATCGACAAGGCCGCCGAGGGGCTGGTGCTGGCCTTCTTCAACCAGGGTGAGGTGTGCACCTGCCCGTCGCGGGCGCTGATCCAGGAGAGCATCTACGAGCCGTTCATGGCCAAGGTGATGGAGCGGGTCACCACCATCAAGCGTGGCAACCCGCTGGACACCGAGGTTCAGGTCGGCGCCCAGGCCTCCAAGGAGCAGTTCGACAAGATCATGTCCTACATGGACGTGGCCCGGGAGGAAGGCGCCGAGTTCCTGACCGGTGGCAACCAGGCCAAGCTCAATGCCGATCTGGACACCGGCTACTACATCGAGCCGACGCTGCTCAAGGGCAACAACAAGATGCGCGTCTTCCAGGAAGAGATCTTCGGCCCGGTGGTGGCGGTGACCACCTTCAAGGATGAGGAAGAAGCCCTGGCGATTGCCAACGACACCGAATTCGGTCTTGGCGCCGGCGTCTGGAGTCGTGACATCAACGTGGCCTTCCGCATGGGGCGTGGCATCCAGGCCGGTCGCGTATGGACCAACTGCTACCACCAGTATCCCGCCCACGCCGCCTTCGGCGGCTACAAGAAATCCGGCGTCGGTCGCGAGACCCACAAGATGGCGCTCGAGCACTACCAGCAGACCAAGAACCTGCTGGTGAGCTACGACACCAACCCCCTCGGTTTTTTCTAAAGGGAGTCGATCCGGGCCCGGTACCACCGGGCCCGGGAAGCTTCACCCCAGTGGCCTGACGCCGTTTGGCTCTCAGCGCCACGCCCCTTCACCGGGTGTCCCCGGACACCTTTCTCCTCTGTACCGTCCTTCCTTGATAGCGGGCGGATAGAGACCCTTTTTGCCCGGATCAGGGCAAGGAGCACAACAATGCAAAGCACCATGGAAGCCGCCGTCGTTCGTCAGTTCGGTCAGCCCTTGACCATCGAGGAGGTCGAGGTACCGCGCCCCGCCAGGGGCGAGGTACTGGTCAAGATCGCCGCCTCCGGGGTCTGCCATACCGACCTGCACGCCGCCCACGGCGACTGGCCGGTCAAGCCCAACCCGCCATTTATTCCCGGACACGAAGGCGTCGGCGAGGTCGCCGCGGTGGGCGAGGGTGTAAACCACGTCAAGGAAGGCGATCGGGTGGGGATTCCCTGGCTGTACAGCGCCTGCGGCCACTGCGAGCACTGCCTGGGTGGCTGGGAGACCCTGTGCGAGTCCCAGCAGAACACCGGCTACTCGGTCAACGGCGGCTTCGCCGAGTACGCCATCGCCGACGCCGGCTTCGTCGGCCATCTGCCGAGCAACGTCGGCTTCGTCGAGATCGCCCCGGTACTTTGCGCCGGTGTCACCGTCTACAAGGGCCTGAAGATGACCGATACCCGCCCGGGGCAGTGGGTGGTGATCTCTGGCATCGGTGGTCTTGGCCATATGGCGGTGCAGTACGCCGTGGCCATGGGCCTGAACGTGGCGGCGGTGGACGTGGCCGACGACAAGCTGGAGCTGGCACGACGGCTCGGCGCCACGGTCACCGTCAACGCCTTGAAGGAGGACCCGGTGGCGGCGATCAAGCGGGACATCGGCGGCGCCCACGGGGCCCTGGTCACGGCGGTCTCGCCGAAGGCCTTCGAGCAGGCCCAGGGCATGGTCCGGCGTGGTGGCACCATCGCCTTGAACGGCCTGCCGCCGGGAGACTTCCCGTTGCCGATCTTCGATACCGTGCTCAACGGCATCACCGTGCGTGGCTCCATCGTCGGTACCCGTCAGGACCTTCAGGAGGCGCTGGACTTTGCTGGTGAAGGTAAGGTCAAGGCCACCGTGTCCACCGACCGTCTGGCCAATATCAACGACATCTTCGGCCGCATGATCGATGGCAAGATCGAGGGCCGAGTCGTGCTCGATATGCAGGGCTAGGTTGACTGAGCAGCAGCGGTCGATACAGCAGGGCGGCGACACCAGGTGTCGCCGCCCTGTCATATGCATGTGATGTCCTTGTCATCCTTGCCTACGCTGGTGTCGCGGCACCATCCATGGCATCTCGAACCCGCAAGGAGCCGACCGCATGAGTACCGAACGTCACGCCCCCCTGGCCCTGGAGGCCGTCATCTTCGACTGGGCCGGGACCCTGGTCGACTTTGGCTCCTTCGCCCCGACCCAGGTGTTTGTCGAGGTGTTCGCCGAGATCGGTGTGGCCGTCAGCCTCGACGAAGCCCGTGGCCCCATGGGCATGAGCAAGTGGGATCATATCCGCGCCCTGTGCGATCTGCCCGACATCGCCGAGCGTTTTCGCCAGGCCTGTGGCCACTCGCCGAGCGACGAGGACGTCGACGTGCTCTATCGGCGGTTCATGCCGTTGCAGGTGGCCAAGGTGGCCGAGCATTCCGCGCCGATTCCTGGCGCCCGGGAATGTCTCGCGGGGCTGCGGGGCAGAGGACTCAAGATCGGTTCCTGCTCCGGCTATCCCGCCGAGGTGCTGGCGCCGGTGCGCCGTGCGGCGCGCCAGGCGGAGCTCGAGGTGGACCACGCCGTCGCCGGTGACGAGGTGGTGCGCGGGCGACCCGGGCCGGCTCAGGCGCTGGCCAATGTGGTGGCGCTCGGTATCGGCGATGTGGCGGCTTGCGTCAAGGTCGATGATACCGCTCCCGGCATCGAGGAGGGGCGCGCCGCCGGCATGTGGACGGTGGCGGTGACCGATACCGGCAACGCCATGGGGCTGGATCTCGAGGGTTACCAAGCGACCCCGCCGGACGCGCTCGAGCGGCGCCGGCGCCACGTAGCCGAGCGACTGAGCGCCTGTCGCCCCCACTACCTGATCGCAAGCGTCGCCGAGCTTGACGGTGTGCTGGATCAGATCGCGGCTCGGCTCGCCCGGGGCGAGCGACCCCAGGCCTCGTGAAGGTCAGCTCGGGGAAAAAACGGACAGGTCGAGTGCGTGGCTGCGTCCCAGCCAGATGACGCCCTGGGTATGGTCGAAGAGGTCGTCGTCGGTGCCCAGATGCACGAAGATGTCCAGCTCGCCCCGATGGATGGCGAGCCAGGGCACGATTTCGCCGAAGGCCTCGGCCGCGAAGGATAGCTGGCAGCTCCAGCGCGGATGCGGCCCCACCGGTTGTTGATGAAAACGCCCCACCTGAACGGCAAAGCGCGACTGGCATTGCTCGGCCAGGGTCCTGGCCTGGGCAAGCCCTTCGGCATCGTCGTAGTAGAGGTGGGCGTGGTAGTAGCGAATCTGCTCGACGTCGGGCATGGGACTCTCCTGGGCGCTCTGCTGATGACGTCGACAAGGATCGCGTCCCTGGCGATGCATGGCAATCGCGGTGTCACGCCCGCCTGCCCACCAGCGTTACATACCAAAGCGGCGGCCCTGGGGCCGCCGCTGTCACTTGCTCCGGCGTCGTCGGTGACGACCTTGCCGGGTCACGCTCAGGGTTCCTGGGTCGTGCCCTGGGGTGGCTCGCCGATAAAGCCCGGCATGGCCGGCGTCGGCGTGCCCTGGCGGGCGATCGCCAGGAACTGCAGGTGGCGTTCGTACTCGCCGAGCACGTCATCGATGACCTGACCCCGGGTGTAGCCATTGAGGTTCTGACCCACGCCGCCTTCGGCCAGATGCACGTCCAGGCGCAGGTAGTAGTCATCGTCCGCCGGCAGGAAGCTCGGCGTGCGCATGCGATGGGGGCGGACCTGGTAGACGAAGCTCTGCATCTCCTCGAAGTCTACCTGCAGGGTCAGCCGCGGCAGCGGTTCGCCCTCGATCTGCTCTTCGCTCAGGGTGGCCGACTGGCCGCGACGCTCGAGCTCCTCGACGAACTGTTTCAGGCCCGGACGCAGGGCGTGCTCCATGGTCGACTCGGCACCGGCGCGGTTGGAGGTGTCCAGCGCCCGATCCAGGCGTTCCTTCCAGTTGCCGCCTTCGCCGCTGGCCGCGACCAGCTTGCGCGCGTCGGCCTTTTCCTTCTCGGTGCGCAGGGCCCGGGCCAGTCCCACCATGATGGCGAACATCACCAGCGAGAACGGCAGGGCGGTGATCACCACCGCGCTTTGCAGGGCGTCGAGGCCGCCGGCCATCAGCAGGGCGATGGTAATCAGGCCGATCACCGCCGCCCAGAAGATGCGCAGGCGGATCGGCGCGTCGTGGTTGACGTCACGCAGAATCGAGGTGAAGTTGGCCAGCACCAGGGCGCCGGAGTCCGCCGAGGTGACGAAGAATACCACTCCGAGCAGGGTGACCACCGAGGCGGTGACGCCGATGTAGGGGTACTGCTCGAGGAAGGTGTAGATGGTGGTCTGGGGAGTGGCCAGCGCCTGCTCGCCGAGCACCGCCAGGCCGTCATTGGCGACCATGTCGATACCGGCGTTACCGAAGATCGACATCCACGCCATCATGAAGCCCAGCGGAATCAGCAGGGCGCCAAGGGCGAACTGACGAATGGTGCGCCCGCGCGAGATGCGCGCCAGAAACAGCCCGACGAAGGGTGTCCAGGCGATCCACCAGCCCCAGAAGAAGATGGTCCACCAGCCTTTCCACTGCTGGGCGTCGCTGCCGGCGAAGGCGTAGGTGTCGAAGCTCTTGCCGACGAAGCCACTGAAGTAGTCGCCGACGTTGAGCACCAGGGCGTTGAGCAGCGCCAGGGTGTCACCCTGGAACAGCACGAACAGCAGCAGGGCGGCGGCCAGCAGCATATTGAACTCGGACAGCCGGCGAATGCCCTTCTCGACGCCGGTGACCACCGAGATGGTCGCCAGGATCACCACCAGCACGATCAACACCACCTGGGTCGACAGGCTTTCGGGTACGCCGAACATGAAGCTCAGGCCGTAGTTGAGCTGGATGACGCCGATACCGAGGCTGGTGGCGATGCCGAACACGGTGGAGATCACCGCGGTGATATCGACGGCATTGCCGATGGGGCCGTAGATGCGCTTGCCCAACAGCGGATAGAGGGCGCTGCGGATGGCCAGCGGCAGGCGATGGCGATAGCTGAAGTAGGCCAGGGCCATGCCCATCAGCACGTACATGCCCCAGCCGGTCAGGCCCCAGTGGAGGAAGGTCTGGGGCACCGCCTGCCTAAGGGCGGCGGCGCTTTCCGGGGCCATGTCCGGGGGCGTCAGATAGTGCGACAGCGGCTCGGCCACGCAGAAGAACAGAAGGTCGATGCCGATGCCTGCGGCGAACAGCATCGAGGCCCATGACAGCAGCGAGAACTCCGGGCGCGAGTGGTCCGGGCCGAGGCGAATGTTGCCGACCCGGGACAGGCTGATGACCAGCACGAACACCAGATAGGCCACGGCGGCCAGCATGTAGTACCAGCCGAAGGTGTCGTTGACCCAGGCAAGACCGCTGTCGAACAGGGCACCGGCCCGTTCGGTGAAGGTCATGGTGAAGAACAGAAAGACCACGATGCCGGCTACCGCGCCGTGAAAGACGACGGGGTTGAGGCGATCGCGGGAGGCGCTCTCGTGATGTGACATGCACGTGCTCCCTCGAGGATGAAGTGAGACAGAGCCTGCCCGGCGAGGCTATCGCCGTTCTCCACGATGCCATCCTGGCATCCTGATGCTGCTTCCGTGAGCGTTACGCCATTTTGTTAATTGACCGACCAATTAACAAAATGATGATGGCGGAGTGGCCGAGTCGTGGCTCGGTACCTGTTGGCGGCTCTTGCGAAGGGTCTGGGCGACCCACCGCGGCCAGGGGCGCGCGGTTATTTTATTGATTGAACGTTCAATAAAATACAGAGATGGGGAGCATCTTTCAACCCGAGGGGGAGAAACGGCGGGCAGGGGGCGCACGAAAACGCCATGCCCGAGGCTCGGACATGGCGCGTTGGTACGGGGCTTTCTGGTCTCCCGGGTCGGCGCCTATGGCCGAACCGAGGGCGTCAATATCAGGCCTCGGGGGCGTGATGCTTGTCGGGACCATGAGCGCGGTGCTCACCCGGACCACCGCGCGGGTGGTCGCCGTGGCCCGGCATCATGGTGTGCTTCAGTTCACGCAGCTGGCGCTCGTCGAGGATCTCGGCCAGCTGGTCACGGGTGGAGGACATCAGTTCGCGCCAGGCGTCATGACGGGCTTCGGGGTTCTCGAACTCCTGGGCCTTCAGCGCTTCGGCGCCTTCCTTGAAAGATTCGCGAGCGGCGTTGAACGCTTCGCGCTCGTCGTCGGACAGCTCCCACTTGTCGACCAGGGCGTTGATGCGCTCCTCGCGCAGCTCGTGGCGGGCACGTTCGAGGGCGGCGACACCGTCTTCACCGAGGATTTCCATGCGCTGCTCGCGGAAATCGTCGTTGAGTTCCTTGATCTCCTGACGGTGCTCCATGGCGGCCTGCTTCAGGGCTTCGCGGGTCTCGGCGTCGATGCCGGCGCGGTCAAACAGCTCGGCGCGCATCTCGCCCCCTTCGTGGCGCGGGCCTTCGGGGCGGTCGGGCGAGGCCGTCGCGGTCATGGCGACCGGCAGCAGGGCGGCAGAGACAGCGGCGGACAGCAGGGCCTTGCGGGCAAATGTCATTTTCATGGGTCGACTTCCTTCAGCGTTGATGCCTCGTCACAGGACGTGGCGTTATGGCGGGCGATGCCCTTGTTGACGTGATCCATCTTGACCCTGGCTCGTGCAAGGCTGATGCAGCCAATGTGCAGAGAAGCGGCAAGCGCAGACGAGTTTGTGCAACGCAGGGTTCGAATTTTCGGCGGGGCAGTGGAGCCGAGGCCGAGGAGTCGGCGCCGGTGAAATTTTCTTCAATACCGAAGGGCGTCATCGCGTCAGCCTGAAACGCCATCCTGTGAGGCATGTGTGATGACGTTTTCTCTGGAAGAACTGCTGGCGATCTTTGCCTTCTCGCTGGTGGCCTCGATATCGCCGGGCCCGGTCAACCTGCTGATCCTGTCCACCGGCGTGGGTCACGGCTGGCGCCGAGCGATGCCCCTGGTGGTGGGTGCCAGCGGCGGTTTTACCCTGCTGCTGGGCCTGCTCGCCGCGGGGCTCGGGAGTGTCTGGCTGGCGCTGCCCGGGCTTCAGTGGCTGGTGCGGCTGGCGGGCCTGAGCTTTGTGGCCTGGCTGGCCTGGCGCCTGTTGACGGACGCAGGCGACTGGGGCACGGACCAGCGGCGCGAACCGCCGGGGCCCGCCACCGGCGCGCTGATGCAGTGGCTCAACCCCAAGGCCTGGATCGCCTCGTTGGCAGGGCTGGGACTGTTCACGGCGGGACGGGAAAGCGTCGATATCGCGCTTTTCACCCTGGTCTGGGGCAGCGTCTGTCTGGCGAGCGCCATCGGCTGGGCGTGGCTTGGTGGACACGCCCGGGGCTGGCTGTCGTGCGAGGCAAGACGGCGGGTCCTCCAGCGCCTGCTGGCGGCCTTGCTGATTTTTAGTGGCGCGCTGATGCTGCTGTGAGGCAGCTTGCGGGCACCGGTCCGACGGTCAGGCGCGCTGCTTAAGGTGCTGAATCTGACCCTTCAACGGGCCTGGCATCTGACCCTGCATCTGATCCTGCATATGACTCTGGATATAGTGCCCCGGAGTGGTGGCCAGCAGCTTCTTGAAGGTGCGTTGCAGGTGCGCCTGGTCGGCGAAGCCGCAGTCGTTGGCGACCGCAGCGATGGGATCGCCCCGTCGCAGTCGTTGCCTGGCGTGACGCACGCGCAGGTCGATCAGCGCCGCATGGGGCGTGGTGGCATAGTGACGTCGAAAGCCCGAAATCAGGCTGGTGGCGCGGCACTCGGCGGCGGCGCAGAGGTCGTCCAGGCGCAGCTCTTGCTGCCAGTCGTCGTGAAGACGCTCCCAGGCGCGCACCAGTCGCTCGGGAGGCGCGCCGTGTTCTGCCTCGCCTTGCGCCGGCAGGTCGAGCAGGCCTGTCAGGCGCTCGGCGAGCCGCTCAAGCACGGTCTCGCGCTCAAGCAGGCTGGCATCCCCATCGGCAAGGGCGTCGGTGGCGACGCGAATGACTTGGTGAAGGGCGGCGTCTTGCGTCGTCAGTGCCGAGAACACCGCACCGTCATCGCCGTCGAGGCCGCAGCGCTCGGTCAGCCAGGCGCTGTCCAGGTAGAGCATGTCGTAGCCCCAGTCTCGCTCGCTCAAGGCGTTGCAGGCGTGGACGTCGCCGGGGTTGATCAGCACCACGTCTCCCTGGCGCACCTCTAGGGTACGGTGGCGGTTGAGGAAGCTCGAGTGGCCCTGGACGATCGCGCCCAGCGAGTGGGTGTCGTGGCTGTGGGGTGCGTGGCTGAGCCGGTGCCCGCCCCTGACTCGGCGCGCCTCGACCTGGGGCATCCGCGGGTCGCGCAGGTAGCGGGAAAAGGTGGCAGCGATCCTGGGGGGCATGACGGTCTTCCTGGCAAGACGCCGTGGCTGCGTCGAGGTCTTCACTCTCGTCGATCCTGGGATGCCAGGCAAGAGACGCCTGCGCTGGATCAAGGGAGAGGGGAGTTTGTCAGGCATTTTTGGCGTCACAACCCTTGGCGAGGCCAAAGCCTGATAGCCGTCAACGAGGCCCGCGGGGGGCATTGTTAAGGTCTGTCATCTTTTTTCAAGGCGCGCTGTCAATTCGACGAACGGTCAAGGGGACTTGGCTCGGCGTCGGACAGCAGCGTCACCTCAGACATCGAGATCCTCATGACAGACACCGTGACGTCCACCCGGGAGGCCGGCGAGGCCCCCAGCTATCGCGAGATGCACCGCGATGCCAGCGAATTTGCCAGCCGTTCCGACTACCTCGAGCATGAACTCAAGAGCATGCGTCCCCGGCGCTATGGTCTTAATCTGATCGGCCGGGACTTCCACTTCGAACTCGAAGACCTGGTACCGGCGATTGCCGGCACCATCGGCATCATCGCCATGTACTCGGCGGTGATGATGTCCTGGGCCAATGGCCTGTCCGCCGCCTGGCCCGATGTCACCCTGGGGCGCGAGTTCGCCATCGCCGTCTCGCGTCTGGAGATGCTGTTGCCGGTCCTGCTGTTCTGCGTGCTGGGCTCGGGTATCTTCAATCCGCGTGCCAACCTGGCCGGCAATCACGGCCCGATGATTCCGCTGATCGCCAGCATGGCCCTTGCCGGTGCCCACCCGCTGGCCCTGGCGCTGTGGATCGGCGCCTTCGGCCTCGGCCTTTCCTGGGTCAAGGGCGGCTCGCGCCTGGTCAACCTGACCTCCCAGGGCACCGCCGGTGGTCTGCTGATCTTTCTCGGCATTTCCGGCGCCATGAGCCAGATCGGTAGCCTCAAGGCGTGGGGCATGGGGCTCGAGGGCGAGATGGGTTACGTCGCCCTGGTGGTGTTGGCGGTCAATATCCTGCTGTACGCCGTGCTGGCGCGGCTGGGCAAGCGCTGGCTGGCGATTCCCGCCTGCGCGGTCACCGGCCTGGTGGTGGCGCTGGCGCTGGGTGCGGGCTTCGATCTCGAGTTCACCACCGAGACCGGCCTGCCGCCGCTCAGCCCCAGCTACTGGTGGGGCAGCACCGACCACGGCTGGATGCTGGGGCTGCCGAACATGCAGCACTTCATCGCCTCGCTGCCGTTCGCGATCCTGGCGGTTGCCATGTGGTCACCGGACTTTCTCGGTCATCGCATCTTCCAGGAGATGAACTATCCCAAGGGTACCGATCGGGTACTGATGGACGTCGACGACACCATGACGATGTGCTCGCTGCGTCAGGTGATCGGTACCGCCCTCGGCGGTGGCAATATCACCTCGTCCTGGGGCACCTATATGATCCCGGCGGCCATCGCCAAGCGGCCGATTCCCGCCGGCGCCATTTTGCTGGGGCTGTTGACCATCGCCATCGCCATCCTCGGCTTCCCCATGGACGTGGCGGTGTGGCCGCCGGTGATGTGCGTGGCGCTTTTGGTCGGAGTCTTCCTGCCGATGCTCGAGGCCGGCGTGCAGATGATCAAGGAAAGCCGCGACGCCCAGGCCGCCGGCGTTTGCCTGTTCGCCGCGGCGGTCACCAACCCGGTGCTGGCCTGGGCGGTGACCATGCTGCTCGACAACAACGGCTGGATCGGTGATCGCGAACGCGCCACTCGGCTGTCGCTGGCCGACCGCCTGATCATCCCCGCATCGGTGCTGGGGGTGTGTCTGTTCGCCATGCTGGCGGTGGGCATGTTCGAGGGACAGTACGGGATTCCCGCGCTGTTCTAGATAGACAGAAAGCGCAATACGCAAGAGGCCGCCCAAGGGCGGCCTCTTGCGTTATCGGTGAGTGATCGGTGTCACTCTTCCGGCTGGTACTTGTAACCGACGCCGTAGACGGAGCGGATGATTTCCCGCTCGGGCCAGATATCGGCGATCTTCTTGCGCAGCTTCTTGATGTGGCTGTCCACGGTGCGCTCGGAGACGATGCGGTGGTCTCGGTACATGTGGTCCATCAACTGCTCGCGGGCGAAGATTCGCCCCGGCGAGTGCATCATCACCTTGAGCAGCTGGAACTCCACCGCGGTGAGGCCAAGGTCCTGACCGTCGGCCAGGGCGCGCCAGCCGCTTTCGTCCAGCACCAGATCGTGGTTGGCTTCGCTGTCCTGCTGGTGTGCCTGGCTGCGGCGCAGCACGGCCTTGACCCGGGCGACCACCTCGCGCGGGCTGAACGGCTTGCAGATGTAGTCGTCGGCACCCAGTTCAAGGCCCAGCAGGCGGTCGACCTCCTCGACTCGGGCGGTCAGCATCACCACCGCGATATCGGGCCAGCGCTGACGGATCTCGCGGCACAGGGTCAGGCCGTCGGTGCCAGGCAGCATCAGGTCCAGCAGCACCAGGCTGGGGCGCGACTCGGCCTCGCTGAGGTAGCCGACCACCTGGTCGCCGTGGTCGATATGGTGGGTGGCGTAGCCGCTACCCTCCAGGTAGTCCGCCACCAGACGGGCGATCTTGGGTTCGTCTTCGACGATCAGGATGTCGTCGAGACTGGCGTCGGTGTCGTTCATTCATCGTCCTCGTGCTGCTGATGGTCCGGCAGGGCCGGAAAACGCAGGGTCCAGCATAACCCGCCAAGCTCGGAAGGGGAGGGGCGCATGTCGGTGTCGTGGGCGCGGGCCAGGGCGGTGGCGATGGACAGCCCCAGGCCACTGCCGCCGCTTGAGCGGTTGCGCGAGCCTTCCACCCGGTAGAGGCGTTCGGTCAGCCGCGGCAGTTCGTTGACCGGTACTCCTGGGGCGCTGTCTTCCCAGCGCAGCACCCAGTCGTCGGCCTCACGCCGCAGCGATACCTTCAGGCGCCCCGGCGCCTGGGTGTAGGCGCAGGTATTGTCAATCAGGTTGTTCCATAGCTGGCGCAGGCGCTGCAGGTCGCCGCGAATCCACGCCGGGCCCTGAATATCGTGCTCGAGGGTCAGGCCATGATCGGCAAGCCAGCCCTCGGCTTCGTCCAGCCGGGTGGCCAGTTGCTCGCCCAGGTCCAGCGGTGCGAGCTGGACTTCCAGCGCGCCGGCGTCGCTCTGGGACAGCAGGCGCAGGTCGGCGACCAGGCGCTCTAGCTGGCCGACTTCCTGGGACAGCGAGCGCAGGTTGTCCTGGTCGAGGGCGCGAATGCCGTCCTGCATCGCTTCTATCTCGCCGCGCAGCACCGCCAGTGGGGTACGCAGCTCATGGGCGATGTCGGAAACCCAGCGGGTACGTGCCTCGCGGCTGGCTTCCAGGGTTTCCGCCAGCACATTGAAGTCGTGGGACAGGCTGGACAGCTCGTCGCGACCGCGCTCCGGCAGGCGGATGCTGTAGTCGCCTTCGGTCAGCCGGCGGGTGGCCAGCGCCATGCCGCGGGCGCGTCGGCCCATCCACCAGGACAGGGCGGCGGCCAGCAGCAGCGAGGTCAGCGCCAGGGCGATGACGATGATGGTCAGGTTGCGTTGCTGCTGGGCCAGAAACAGTCGGTCCATGCGCGCCATCAACTGCTCCGGCGGGCGATAGCCCAGGGTGCCGACCTGGCGGCCCGCGCTCATCACCGGCAGCCAGCGCAGCTCGGCGGCCATGTCGTCCTTGTCCGGGGGCAGGCCGATCACCGGCAGGCCGCTTTCGTCATGGAGCACGAAGTCCCTGGGATCGCCCAGGTCGCCTTCGATGCTCATCGGCGGCAGGTTGTCGCCGGGCCAAAGCTGGCGGCGTACCAGGTGGTGCCAGGCGCGCGGCGACTGGCGCAGCCACTGCCAGTTCTGGCGTCGCGCCCAGGCCTCGCCGAGGCCTTCCGCCAGGGTCTCGGCGCGCTGGGTCTGGGAGCGGTCGAGGTACTCGATGAAGCCCTGGTCGAGGCTGCGCGAAATCGCCACGAACACCAGCCCGGCGATGGCCACATTGACCACCAGGATGATGACGAAGAGCTTCAGACCCAGGCGTGAGAAGGCCGGGCGAAACAGGCGTTTCGCGGACATGCGACGATTCCTTGACCGAAATGGCGAAAGAGATGAACACAGCATGCCATCGTCGGCGCCAAAAAGGCGCCAATAACGGTGAAACCTTTGTGCAGTGTTTGGCTATTCCGCCACGGTCCCGGCAAGGCATGGCGTCATCACGCGGCGGACGTCCGCCGCGTGAGGGTCAGTTTCATTGCGAATCCCGCGAGACCCAGTAGACATCCATGGCGGCGGTCCAGGAGAAGTCCGCGCCGCCACAGCCCTGTCCCGTCACCGAGTGGAAGTACTCGTAGTAGCCGGCGCTATCCACGCAGCGCTGGCTGGCAAGGCGCATGGACTCGGCATCCCGGTGCATGCCGTAGCGCTCGAACCCCAGCGCGATCAGCCAGTTGATATGCAGCCAGGAGGGGCCGCGCCAGTAGCGCTGAGGTTCGAATTGCTCGCTCGCGGGATCGGCAGAGGCCAGGCCGAAGGGGGCTTGGGCAAGCCAGCGCTGGCTGAGCGCGGCCAGGCGCTCGGCCTGTTGCGGTGAGGCGAGGCCGGCGTAAAGGGGCAGCAGGCTGGCCGAAGAAGCCACCGGCAGGATTTCCTGGTGGCGAGAATCGCGGCTGACGAAGGCACCTAGCTCTTCATGCCAGAGGCTTTGCATGGCGCTGCGGGTACGTTCCAGTGCCTCTTCCAGGTCTGCGTACTCGGCGTGGGGAAGGCGGTCGCGACACAGGGTGACGAGGTCTTCGGTGGCCCGATGAAGAATGGCGATGATGCCCACGTCGAGGACGCGGTAGGGGCATTCTCGGTACAGGCGTTCGGCGTCGAAGTTGCTCTCCCGGTACTTTTCGACCAACGCGAGGTAGCGGTCGTACTGGTACTGGTGGGGACGCTGGTCGGCAGCCACCAGGCCGGTGTCACGCCGTACCATCGGACGATCCACCGGGCTCACCTGGGCCAGCGGGCGATCCCACTGGGGACTGTTATCCATGCCGGACTCCCAGGGGTGGTAGCTGCAGACCAGGCCGCTGCCCTCAGGGTCGCGATCCCGATACCACCAGCGGTGATGGGCGATGACGCGGGGCAGCAGCGCTGCCAGGCGCGCCTCGGCCAGCGCCTTGTCCTTTCCTTCGTCGACCAGCCTGAGCAGGATGCTGGCGATCAGCGGTGGCTGGGAGATGGCGCTGGTGTGAGGACGATGGGGGCAGCCCCAGACCTCGGGGCCGGGGAAGTAGCTGTCGGCGGGCTCGTGGAACACGATATGCGGCACCATGCCGTTGTGCCACTGGCCTTCGAAGAGGCGCTCGAACTCTTGCCAGGCGCGGGCTTCCTCGCTGACGGCCAGCCAACCGAGAGCGGTGATCGCCGAATCCCAGTTCCACTGGAACGGGTACAGGGCGGCGGTGGGGATGGTATAGCCGCCACGGTCATTGCGTTCGAGGACGTCGCGGGCTTTTCTGCGGGTCGTGGTGATGGTCACGTCGGCGTCATGTCCTTGTCAGGTGGAAAATCCCCGGCAACGGGCCGAGGTAAAGGCGACCGGTCAGCGTGACAGCAGCCGGCCATCGTCGTTGTAGTAGCGCACCTTGCCTTCGGCCGGGCGCAGGTAGATCTGCCCGTCCTCGGGCACGACCGCGTCGCTGGAGACGTTGACGCGGATGGTCTGGTCTCCTGCCCGAGTGGTCCACTGCTGGTGGGACCCGAGCAGTTCGGTGACCAGCACCTTGGCCGCCAGGTGGTCCGGAGAGTCGTCGTAGCTGACGTCGAAGTCCTCCGGGCGCACGCCGCACTTGTGCGCCTGGGTAGCCGTCGCTCCCCAACGCTTGTCCGGTGTCAGGAAGTTCATCGGCGGGTTGCCGATGAAGCTGCCGACAAACTCGGTGGCGGGATAGTGATAGATGTCGGAGGCCGGCGCGTACTGTTCGATGTTGCCGCCGAACATCACGGCGATGCGGTCGGCCAGGCTCATGGCCTCCATCTGATCGTGGGTCACGTAGAGGGTGGTGGTCTTCGAGGCGGCCAGAATGGTCTTGAGTTCGGCGCGCATCTCCAGACGTAGAAGGGCGTCCAGGTTGGACAGGGGTTCATCCATCAACAGTACTTCGGGTTCCATCGCCAGCGCCCTGGCTACCGCCACACGCTGGCGCTGCCCACCGGAGAGCTGGCCGGAGTAGTGCTCGAGCCTGTTTTCGATATGCATCAACTCTGCGGCTTCGCGGACCTTGCGCTTGATATGGGACTCGTCGTCCTTGCGCACCCGCAGGCCGAAGGCGATGTTCTCGGACACCGTCAGGTGGGGGAAGACAGCGTAGTTCTGGAACACCATCGACAGTCGCCGATCCTTGGGGGAGAGCCCGGTGATCTCGCGACCGTTGATCTTTACCGAGCCGCTGGTCTCATGCTCGAGGCCGGCGATGATGCGCAGCAGGGTCGACTTGCCGCAGCCGGACGGGCCGAGCAGAACCACAAATTCCTGATCCTCGACCTCCAGGTCGATGGATTTGAGAATGTCCTGTTTGCCGAAGCGCTTCTTGATATTGGAAATGGAGATGGAAGCCATGTGTCGGTTCCTCGCTTGAAAGAAGGACGAATGCGATGTCGTTTGCGCTGGTGGATGCCAACGGATCAGCGGTGCGAGATGCCCCACATGCTGAACAGATATTTGCGAATCGCGAACAGAAACAGCAGGGCGGGAACCACCAGAATGAGGCCACCGGCGTACTTGATCTCGGTGGGAGACTCCGAAAGGCTCTGCACCAGGAAGGCGGTCAGGGTGCGGTTCTCGACCGTCAGGATGGCGGCGGCGAATACCTCGTTCCAGGAAATGACGAAGGCGAACACGGCGGACGCCGCGATGCCCGGCGTTGCCAGCGGCAGCACCACCTTGCGAAACGCCTGCCAGCGGGTACAGCCCATCAGCCAGGCGGCCTCCTCGAGTTCTTCGGGAATCCCCATGAACAGGCTCGAGGTGATCAACACGGCAAAGGGCAGCGCCAGGGTGGCGTGCACCAGTGACAGTCCGAGCAGCGAGTCGTCGATGCCGACACGGATGAACACCACTGCCAGCGGCAGGGCGAGCAGCGGCATCGGGAAGGCGCGTGACATCACGATGATCAGGCGATAGGCGTTCATCCCGGGAAACACGAAGCGGGCCAGGGCGTAGCCCGCCGGCGTGCCCAGACAGATGGCGATGACCATGGTGAAGGCCGCTGCCAGCAGCGAATTGAGCAGCGCGCTGGCGACCCCCTGGTAGTGCCAGAAGAAGCTCAAGGTCTCGAGGCTTACCTCCGGTGTCAGGGACTTGGGCCAGCCGTTGATCTGCTCGGCGCTGCTGACGCTGTTGATCACCAGTAGGGCGATGGGCACCAGCACCCACAGCATCAGCACGGCGGCCACGGTCCAGAACATCCATTGCCGTGCCTTGCGGCGTTGGTCCCGATTGAGCAGACGCTGGGGTTGCTCCGGGGCCTCGAGGGCGCCGGCTTGAGAGGGAGAGGTGCTCATCCGCGGGCCTCCTTGGGAACGCTGAGTAGCTTGAGGTAGACCAGGGTGGCGGCCACCGAGATCAGCATGATGATGACGGCGTAGGCGGAGGCCGCGCCGGTCTGCTGGTAGAGGAACTGCCAGTCGAAGGTTTCGCTCATCAACACCGGCAGATCCGATCCGCCGAGCATCATCACCACGGCGAACACCTCGACCGCCAGCAGGGTCCGCAGGATCAGCGCCGATTGCAGGCTGGGACGCAGCATCGGCAGGGTGATCTTCCACAGCCGCTGCCAGTAGGAGGCGCCGAAGATCTGGCCGGCCTCGTCGTATTCCTTGGGAATAAGGCCGATGCCGGAGACCAGGATGATCAGCATGATGGCGGTGCCACGCCAGATCTCGGCGATCACCACGGCGATAAACAGGGCGAACGGATTCTGGTAGGTCAGCCAGGCGATGGGGGCGTCGATCAGGCCGATGGCCTGGAGCAGGGAATTGAAGAAGCCGAACTGTTCCAGGATGGCCAGCCAGATGATGCCGGCGGCCAGGTCCGAAATGCCCAGAGGAATGGTCCAGATGTACAGCGCGCCGCTGCGGCCACGATTCATGCGTGTGACCATCAGCGCCATGGCGATGGCCATGACCAGCTGGACCGGAATGACGATGGCGCCCAGCAGCAGGGTGTTATTGAGAGACGGAAGAAAGTTGAAGTCGTGAAAGATCACGCTGAAATTGCCAAGCCCGATCGCGCCGTCCTTTTCGGTGAAGGCTTCGGCAAATATCTGAACGAAGGGATAGAGAAACAGTGCCGCCATGAACAGCATGCTCGGCGCAATCAGGTAGTAGGGTAGCAGTCGGCCTCGGCGCATTTTCTGCCTCCTTGGGGGATGTTTGTCGTTGTCGTCTGTCGTTGTGGTCTGTCGCAGTGATAGAGAGCGTTCAGCTCACCGGGCAGGGGCCCTGGCTCGGAGCATCCGGCGGCCAGCAGGGAGTGCGGGATTCGTTGATCAGTGTCTCCAGGCGTGAAGCGAGGATATCCAGGGTGGTCTCGATGTCATCCTCGCGCAGGATGATCTGGCGAAAGGCGTCGCGGTAGACCTTGTTGAACAGACCCGCATTGCCGCCAAGTCCGGTGGGCAGCAGCGACAGCACTGCGTCGTCGGCGCTGGATTGGCGGGCAACGGCGGCACCGGCGATGCGAATGCTCGGTGCCAGGTCATCGGGCAACGACGCCTCGACCACCGGGAAGAAGTTGGTGGCGCGCAGGGTGCGGACCTGGGTGTCTGGATCCAGCAGGTAGCGGATCAGCTGTCGTGAGGCCTCGGCGTCGCCGGCGTTGTCGGGAATGGCGAGCCCAGCGATGACCGGCATGTAGCCCCGGCCCATGGGCCCAGCCGGCGCCGGGAAGGCGACGAAGTCATCGGGACGTTTGTTGAAGGCATCCTGAAGACGGGCTTGGTGATCGAAGGCGACCCAGACCTCCTCGTTGAGTAGTGGTTCCTGCATAAAACCGTAAGCCGTTGAGCGCGGATTGGTCACCGCCCAGATGTCGGCGAAGGTGCGCCACATCTCGGCGGCCTCGTCGCTGCGAAACTCGGTGACCACTGACGCGGTGAAGGACGGATACAGGTAGCCCTGGAGGAAGCGATGGATCAGTCCTTTTCTACCCGCCGGGAAGCCGAGCTTGGGGCTGCCGGTGGCGTCTTCGAGGGCTTCTCCCCAGGCCAGCAGTTCGGCGTAGGTCAGCGCATTGAGATCGGCACCTTCCGGCAGGTATTCGAGCGCCTTGCGATTGGCGGCCATCAGATAGGTGGCCTGCATCCAGGGAACATAGCGGGTGGTATCGCCGCCCAACCGCGCGAGCTCACGGTAGCGCTGGCTGACGCCGGCCCTTGCCAGCTCGTCTTCGAAGTCACCCATTGGCGCCAGGAGGCCTTGCGGTAGAGAGCTCAGTTCACCGTGCAGGGCGCCCAGCACGTCCAGTGAGCCCTCGACGCTGCCACCTTCGGCCTCGAGCCGGGAAATGAAGGTGCCGGTCTCCTGAGGCAGGTAGTTCACCTCGAGGCGATAGTCGGCGAGCACGTCGTCGCGCATCTTCTGGGCCTCTTCCAGCGGTCGTGCCTGGGTACTGAAGAAGGTCAGATCGGCGGCGGACGCACCACCAGAGGAGGCGCAAAGGGTTACCAGTAGTGCGGCGAGCAGGCGCCGCGACGCTGGGGATGTCGCTGTTGTTATGTTCATCCAGGGCTCCTTGGCAGAGCGGTTGGGGGCCTTTTCAGGCCACGCCGGTGGTGTCCCCTTGGCGCAGGTGATAGCGAAAATGGCGCTGGAAGGGGGGCTCGGTCGGGTCGGCGAGCAGGCCGTCGATCAGGGCGTGACTGATAGCCTCGAAGTCGACGTCCAGGGTGGTCAGTCGAGGAAAGTTGCCGGTGGGCGGCGGCAGGGCGTCAGCCCCGATGACGTCGAGATCCTTGCCCGGGCGAAGCCCCAGTTCCGTGGCGGCCTGCAACACGGCGTAGGCAAAGGTGTCACTGGCGCAGAGGAGGGCGCTGGGGCGGTGTGTGGTGGCAAGCACCTCATGGGCGTGACGATAGGCTGACTGGGGGCCGTGGGGGCAATGGGTCACCTGGGGTGACAGTCCGTGATCGGCCATGGCGCTCAGGTAGCCTCGTTCGCGTTGTACCGCAGTGGTCAACCGACTTTCGAAGTTCAACAGTTCGATGCGCCGGTGGCCGAGTTCGATCAGGTAGCGGCAGGCCTCATCGAAGCCTGCCTCGGCGTCGACATCGACCCAGGCATGCTCATCCGATCTGGTGGTGCGGCCATGGGTGATGAAGGGCACGCCGGTGTCGAGCAGATAGTCCACCCGGGGATCCTGGTGAAGGGTGCGGGCGAGCACGAAGGCATCCACTCGGCCCCCTTCGATAAAGCGTCGGTAGGTGGCAAGTTCGTCGTGACCTGCAGGGACCGGCGTCACCACCAGGTCATGCTGCGGTGCCCGGTCATGCAGCGCCTGGCCCAGAGCCAGCAGCAGGCGGGTGTTGAACTGATCACGAAAGTCGCCGTAGGCGCTGTTCATGATGAACCCGACCGTAGAGCCGGTTCCGGTCTTGAGCCGGCGGGCGCTGTGATTAGGCCGATAGCCGACGTTTCTTGCATGGACCTCGACCCGCTGTCGCGTGGCCGCGCTGACGTCGTCGAAGCCACCTAATGCCCTGGACACGGTGGTGACCGACAGGCCGAGTTCACGGGCGAGGTCCTTCAGAGTCGGTGCAGGCATGCTGGTCTCACCAGGAAAGCGAAGAATTTGATGTTCCGAAACGTTTCGGCCGTCAGAAATTGAAGATCCGAAACGTTTCGGAATGCAGTGTGGGCAACGCTGTACAAGGCCGCAATGGGCGCTAGACCAAAGTATTGGAGGGCACGTCGCCCAGAGGAGGGCGGGACAAGAACGGTGATGACGAGAAAAAACAGACACTAACCAAGGTATCTGGCGGCACGGTCATGGGGAGAGCAGGACCGGGCTTGCCGGTTTAGGCATAGTGCGAATGGCCGGCAGGGTCGGAAGATGGAAGGCGTTGCCAGGGGGCGTTGGCCTAGCTGGCATCGCGACAGAGGTACCCTGACACCGGTCACCCGTGGCGATCGGCGGGAGCCAGTTGACTAGAGCTTCCCCGATGGCGATCAGACGGTGGCGCCAAAGGCCGCTGTGCCTGGGTCAGGGACAGCTTTCCCCGATCAGCAGTCGCGTTCCCAATAGGCGGTTCTCGGCGGGTTCCAGACCCAGCACCATGCGCGCGGCGACGCGCCCCTTCTCGATGCTGTCCTGGCGCACGGTGGTCAGTCGTGGGGCTCGGTACTGGCCTTCTTCGATACCGTCGAAGCCGGTCAGGCGCAGGTCCTCGGGGACGCGGATGCCACGCTGTTCGGCCAGGGTCAGGACGGTCAGGGCGATGCGGTCGGACATGCACAAAAGCAGATCCGGGCGCTGTTCTGCCGGCAGGTCGAGGATCTTCTCGATCACCGGGGCGCAGACCGCGTGGGTGTTCTCGTCGATGTTCCACACCGGGACGCCGGTGGGGTCGATGTCGTGTTCGTCCAGGGCGCGGTGGAAACCGTCCAGGCGCGAGCGGGTGATGGTGCGATGGGCATCGAGGCAGCGATGCTCGGCACTCACCGGGCCATTATAGGATTCATCGATCAAGCGCAGGCTGAGGATGCCGACCCGGCGTGGACGTTTTTTCAGTGCGTGGCAGGCGATGGCGTAGCAGGCCGGTTCGTTGTCGATATGGACGGTGGGGCGGGCATCGATATGGAAATCCACCCCGACCAGTGGACGCTGGGCCGGCAGCTCGTTGATCAGCCGATCCCCGGGCATCAGACCATAGACGACAAAGCCGTCGGCCATGCTGGCGGAGCCCGGGTGACAGAGTGCGTCGGCGTGACGGGGAGATTCGGGCTGACGTCCCGACAGCAGCAGCAGGGTGTGCCCGTGGGCGTCGAGCACCTCGGTGATGCCGGTCAGAAGCTCGCTTGAAACCGCGTCGTTGAGGCTGTAGGTCAGGGTCTCTGCCAGCACTACCGCGACGATGCGGGACTGCCCGGTGCGTAGGCTGCGGGCCCTGGCGTCGGGGCCGCGGTAGCCCAGGCGTCGGGCCTCCTCGAGGATGTGCTCGCGCAGGGCGCGAGACAACTGATCGGGGCGATTGAAGGCGTTGGAGACGGTGGCCGTAGAGACCCCAAGTCGCTGGGCCAGATTCTTCAGGGTGATGGGGCGGTCCTCAGGATTCACCACGGGCTTGTCTTCCTTGCTGCGTGCACTCGACAGCATAAAGCGCTGGGCCACCAGGCGTCACGGCTTGGCAGCACAACCGGGCATCTTATTCCAGCATCACAGCGCTACCGAAAAGCGCTGAATGAGTGGTTGTCGTGATCCGGCATCATAGGGCGACCATAAAGCGCTGAATGAGTGGTTGTCGTGACCCGGCATCATAGGGCGACCATAAAGCGCTGAATGAGTGGTTGTTGCGACCCGGCATCATAGGGCGACCAGAAACAAAATGAGTGGTGGTGACAGCAGCGACAGGATAAAGCCGCTGACCACGGCTATGGGCACGCAGCGCACGCCACCGTGCTGCTGGATCACCGGCAGGGTGAAGTCCATCGAGGTGGCACCGCCATAACCGATCGCCAGGGGTGCGTAGCGTCGCATGACCAGCGGAATCAGCACGAAGGCCAGCAGTTCCCGGGTCAGGTCGTTGAAGAAGGCGACGCCGCCCAGCGCCGGCCCCAGATGTTCGCCGATCAGAATGCCGGACAGCGAGTACCAGCCGAAGCCCGAGGCCATGGCCAGGCCCTCGTTCCAGGCGAGCCCGAGCATCGGTGCTGCGGCGAGTCCACCGACCAGCGAGCTTGCCGCCAGGGTCATGGCGATGAACAGGCCATGACGATTGAGCAGGATCTGTTTGAGCGGCATGCCGGAGTTGCGCAGCTGGCAGCCGATCAGCGTCAGCAGTACGTAGAGCACCCATTCTGCCAGGTGTTCCGCCAGCTCGAAGGGCGTCGTCCCCCAGCGTCCCACCAGCATCAGCCCGATGACCAGCCCTGCGATCACCACCCCGACCAGTGACAACGAACCCGCCATGGCCGCCAGCTTGCTGGTCGGGGCGCCGTCGATCACGCGTTTTTCGCCAAGGTCCAGGCGCAGTCGACGCGACAGCCACCACAGGGCGGCCAGGTTGAAGGCCGAGATGACCACGAACAGCAACAGCGCCTGGCCGCCCATGCGCGACAGCTGAGTGCCCAGGTCGGGCAGGCCCGCCAGGCTCACCCCCATCAACAGCAGGATCAGGTAGATCGATGCGCTGACGCCGCGATTGATCCAGGCCATGACGCTTGCGCGGCGTACCGGTACCAGATAGCCCAGCACCAGCGGCAGCAGCACGATCAACAGACCGGTGAACATGAACGAACTTCCTTGCTCGATGGAGGCGGTGCGTGTCGGTCAGGCACCGCATCGATGAGTTGCTGCGCTCGTGAGCCCGTCCGTCGAGGATGAGCAGGACAAATCGGTGGTCAACGGCGCGACCAAAAGCGCAATACTCTATGCAAGTTTCACAAGGGAGAAAAGACGACCAAAGCGTCAGTGGTCGGCAAGATCGGCGCCATACCCCGGACGTCGACAAGGCATCCTGGCAACGAGCCGTCGGCCTCGGCGGGGCGGAAGGCCGGATGGTGGTGAGGCAGGGCGGCTGAACAAGCCCCTGACCAAGCGCGCAAAAAGGCGCCCGAGGAAGGGAGAGACGGAGCAGCTTCAGTTGTTGGAAGTGGTCAAGGAGGTCAGGCTCAGCCGACTGACCCGCTCGCCGCGTTTGATGTAGTCCACCCCCAGCAGCAGGCCGGGCAGGTCCGGGTGGAAGGCCACGACCATGTGGCGGTCGTCCTTGCCGGGCTCGACCAGGCGGACCCGCAGGGCGTCCACCATGCGCCCGTTCACGTCGATGGCGGCGGTGGGCAGAGGGCTTGCGACCAGTGTCTCGATGTCGCCCTTGTGATCGAGATAGTGAATCTCGCAGCCGCTGGCGCAGCGCTCTCGCTGGACGCTACGTGACAGATCCACCAGTGCGGTCTGACGGTCGGGGTGACGCAGTAGCTGACGGTTGTCCAGTCGGTAGCTCTTGCCGATGCCCAGCAGACGATAGCCACTGGAATAGCCCAGCGCACGCAAGCCGTCGCCGTTCTCGGCGAAGCGCGCGGTTTCCTGACCTTCGGCGATGGCCACCTGGGCGCGCATGTCGCTGCGCCAGTGATCGCCTTCGCGGTACACCCGATGATGCACGGTGGCATCGGGCCAGCCGTCCACCGACAGGTGGTAGCGGGCATCGAAGCTGGCCATCGATGCGGCTTGTGCTGCAAACGGCAGCAAGAACAGTAGCCATAGCAGCCCCGCCGCGAGGCGCGGGCGAAGAGACGGCGAGCGGTAGGCGATGGAGTTGCTGGGCATAGTAGCGTCCGCTGCTTGAGTGGCATATGGAAACGAGCTGTCACCTTGGGAGGCCGGTGCGGCCTGAAGGTTCCCCGGCGGGCTGGCAGAAGCGCGGTCCAGTGGTTACGCTGCATTACAGCATGGTCGCCATCATGACCCTGCGCCGCCCCTCAATGACCAAGGAGTTTGCCACATGGCACGTTTGCTGCTGCTCGCGGGAGATTTTGTCGAGGACTACGAAATCATGGTGCCCTTCCAGGCGCTGCAGGCCATGGGGCATCGTGTCGATGCGGTGTGCCCCGACAAGAAGGAAGGCGACAAGGTCAAGACCGCCATCCATGACTTCGAGGGCGACCAGACCTACACCGAAAAGGCCGGGCATCTGTTCGCGCTCAACGAGACCTTCGCCGACATCACTCTGGCCGACTACGACGCCCTGGTCATCCCCGGTGGGCGAGCGCCGGAGTACCTGCGCCTGGACGAGCGCGTGCTGGAAGTGGTGCGCCACTTCGTCGACAGCGAGAAGCCGGTGGCCGCTGTCTGCCACGGCGCCCAGCTTCTGGCGGCGGCGGTGTCACTGTCAGGACATCGTATCTCGGCCTATCCCGCCTGCGCCCCCGAGGTACGCCTGGCGGGTGGCGAATTCGTCGACATCGAAGTCACCGACGCCATCACCTGCGGCAAGTTCGTGACCGCGCCGGCCTGGCCCGCGCACCCGGAGTGGCTGCGCCAGCTCAACGAATTGCTGTAGGCCCGCCAGTCCGGCCTCTTCTGGCCTGGGTACAGGCCCAGGCCAGGAGCGAGGCCAGCCCCCTGGAAACCTGGCCGCTGGGCTCTTGGTAGAAAGCCACTTGACGACGACTAGACGACTGGTCTAGTGTCTTGGGCATGACAACCAAGGCTCCCACACGTGACCTGTTGATACAGGTCGGCATGAACACCTTTGCCGAGCACGGCTATACGGCGACGGGCATCAATACGGTGCTCAAGGCTGCTGGCGTGCCCAAGGGTTCCTTCTACCACTATTTCTCCAGCAAGGAGGCCTTCGGCCTTGCCGTGGTCGAGGTGTTCGCCGAAGACTACGACGAGCGCTTCCAGGCGCTGCTGGTGAATTCCCGCGACGCCCCCGTTGCGCGCCTGCGCCACTATTTTGAAGACGTGCGCCAGGCGATGGCCGAGTGCGGCCACACCCGGGGTTGCCTGATCGGTACCCTGGGCCAGGAAATGTCTTCCCAGAGCGATTGCCTGCGCGATGCCCTGGACGCCATCTTCAAGCGCTGGGAAGGCTACTTCACCAGCTGCCTCAAGGAAGGCCAGGCCGACGGCAGCGTGCGTGACGACATCACTCCCCAGGCCATGGCGGCCTTTATTCTGGCGGGCTGGCAGGGGGCGCTGCTGCGCTCCAAGATGGCCAGAACCTGTGAGCCACTGACCGAATTCGAGAATACGTTACTGGCCTGCATCAAACGCTAACGCGTCGAGGTGAAGGCGTGGCAGGGTGGGTCCTCGATTCCCCTGCCGTTTTCTTGGCCCTAAGTAATAATAGACTGGTCTATAAAACACTCTGTTTTTGTACAAAACTGCTTGATATGTGATGCATGGGTTGTACGGTAAGGGCTGAACATTCGCTAAAACGTTAGTCGAACACCTTGGGCAGCGGTTGGCGACGAGCCAACGAAGCGCCAGCCACCGTTCAGCCGTGCATCCTCGCTGAGGCCGCAGCGCCTCGTGGTATCAGCTTCACGACAGGAGATTTCCATGAGCGAGCAAGATCCCCTCTTTACCCCGCAGGTCCTCGGTGACATCACCCTGCCTAATCGAGTGCTGATGTCGCCGCTGACCCGTTCTCGCGCGGCCCAACCGGGGGACGTGCCCCAGGCGATGAATGTCGAGTACTACCGTCAGCGGGCCGGCGCGGGCCTGATCCTGAGCGAGGCCACCCAGATCTCGCCCCAGGGCAAGGGTTACGCCTTTACCCCGGGCATCCATAGCCAGGAGCAGATCGCTGGCTGGCGCCGTGTCACCGACGCCGTGCATGACGCCGGCGGTCGTATGCACGCCCAGCTATGGCACGTGGGAAGAATCTCGCATCCGGAGCTGCAGCCCGGTGGAGCCGACCCGGTGGCGCCCTCGGCGATCAAGCCTGAAGGCGCCAAGACCTTCATCAGCGCCGAGTCCGGCATGGTCGAAGTGCCGACCCCGCGTGCGCTCGACACCGACGAGCTTCCAGGCATCGTCGAGCAGTACCGCCAGGCGGCGATCAACGCCCGCGAAGCCGGTTTCGATGGCGTCGAGGTGCACGCCGCCAACGGCTACCTGCTCGATCAGTTCATCAAGTCCGACAGCAACGCGCGCACCGATGCCTACGGTGGCAGCCTGGAAAACCGCCTGCGACTGCCTCTCGAAGTGGTGCGTGCGGTGGTCGACGTCTGGGGCAAGGGCCGTGTCGGGGTACGCATCAGCCCGACCGGCAGCTTCAACGATGTCCACGACCAGAAGCCCGAGGAGACCTTCCCGGCCTTCGCCGCCGCGCTCGACGAGATCGGCATCGCCTACCTCGAGGTCGTGGAGGATTCCTTCCAGGGCAACCACGAGAACGGTCGCCCCGAATCGATCATCAGCGCCATCCGTGAGCGCTTCAGCGGTGTCTATATCGCCAATGGCGCCTACACCGCGGAGGAAGCACGCGAGCGCATCGCCGCCGGCAAGACCGATCTGGTGACCTTCGGGCGCCCCTTCATCGCCAATCCGGACCTGCCGGAGCGCTTCCGTCGCGGAGCAGAGCTCAATGAGCCGGACTACGACACCTTCTACGGCGGCGATGAAAAAGGCTATACCGACTACCCGTTTCTCGAAGATCGCTAGCGCGTGAAGATCGCTGGCGCGATGACATCTTTTCTCGATGACCGCCAAGCGTTTCGCCGTCTTGCCAACGTCATCGATCTGGAACATTTCAAGGGGCCTTGGAGGCCCGACAGGAGGACAGCATGGACGTGAACAACCTGAATACCGACGGTATCAAGGACAAGGTCGTGATCATCACCGGTGCCAGCAGTGGGCTGGGTGAGGCCACCGCCAAGCGCCTGGCCAAGGGTGGCGCCCGCCTGGTGCTGGGCGCACGTCGCGAGGACCGCCTCAAGGCACTGTGCGACGACATCAAGGCAGACGGTGGCCAGGCCGTCTACCGTGTCACCGACGTGACCAGCCGTGAGCAGGTCGAGGCCCTGGCCAAGCTCGCCCGCGACGAATTCGGGCGTATCGACGTGCTGGTCAACAACGCCGGGCTGATGCCGCTTTCGCCGTTGGACAAGCTCAAGGTCGACGAGTGGGAGCAGATGGTCGACGTCAACATCAAGGGCGTGCTCTACGGTATCGCCGCGGTGCTGCCGACCATGCGCGAACAGCACGAAGGCCACGTGATCAACCTGTCTTCGGTCGCCGGGCATGTGGTGTTCCCCGCCGCCTCGGTCTATTGCGCGACCAAGTTCGCGGTCAAGGCGCTGACGGAGGGCCTGCGTCAGGAATCGAATGGCGAGATTCGCGCGACCAATATCTCTCCTGGCGCGATCGACACCGAATTGACCCGGACGATCAGCGATGATGAGACCGCCGAGGGGGTCAACGAGCTCTACACCCTGGCCATCGATGCCGATGCAGTGGCGCGGGCGATCGCCTTTGCGGTAGAGCAGCCGGGGGACGTCGACGTCAACGAACTGATCCTGCGGCCCACTCGTCAGGAGCTGTAAGGACTGGCGTTCGACTGGCGTCGCCGTCCCGGGAGACGCCAGTCCGGCCGCGGCGCAATACGCCAGGTCGCTCCAAGGTGCTTCGTCTGACGCTATTTTTCGCTAGGCTTGTGTATCTTTACTGCATCAATGAGCCCGGCGGTGCCGGGTGGTGCCCCACTCAACGAGAAGGAACATCATGAGCAACGATGCCGAGTATCAGCCGCCGAAGGTGTGGAAGTGGGAAGGTGAGAGTGGCGGCCATTTCGCCAGCATCAACCGTCCCATCGCCGGTGCGACCCACGACAAGGCGCTGCCGGTGGGCAAGCATCCGCTACAGCTCTACTCCCTGGCCACGCCCAACGGGGTCAAGGTCAATATCCTGCTCGAGGAACTGCTGGCGCAGGGCCACGATCAGGCCGAGTACGACGCCTGGCTGATCCGTATCGGCGAGGGCGACCAGTTCTCCAGCGGCTTCGTCGAGATCAACCCCAACTCCAAGATTCCGGCCCTGGTGGACCACACCACCACGCCGCCGACCCGGGTCTTCGAGTCGGGTTCGATCCTGCTCTATCTGGCCGAGAAGTTCGGCGCCTTCCTGCCGACCGAGCACAAGGCGCGTACCGAAGCGATGAGCTGGCTGTTCTGGCAGATGGGCTCGGCCCCCTACCTGGGCGGTGGTTTCGGCCACTTCTACGCCTACGCGCCGGAAAAGTACGAGTACCCGATCAACCGCTTCGCCATGGAGGCCAAGCGCCAGCTCGACGTGCTCGACCGGCATCTGGCCGAGCACGAGTACCTGGCCGGTGACGAGTACAGCATCGCCGACATGGCGACCTTCGCCTGGTACGGCCAGCTCGCCCTGGGGCGTCTGTACGACGCGGCGGAGTTCCTGTCCGTGCACGAGTACGAGCACGTCCAGCGCTGGGCCAAGGCCATCGATGCTCGCTCGGCGGTACAGCGTGGACGCATGGTCAACCGCACCTTCGGTGAGCCCGAAGAGCAGCTCCACGAGCGTCACGACGCCAGCGATTTCGAACTGCGTACCCAGGACAAGATCGGCGACGACGCTTGATCCTTTGAACGACAATCTGTCGTTTCAGCACCGACAAGGGCGCCTCCGAGGAGGCGCCCTTTTTTTGTGAATCAATCTGGGGCTTGATCCGGGTCGGGCCTGGAACGCGAGACGATTGCCGCCTCGTTCCTTACCGGCCCTCGCTGGCACTTGCCGGCTCCTGGGTCAGTAGCCCGCGTCGGGGTCGACGGTCTCGATGTCCTCGCCCTTGTCCAGGGCGTCGAGGCTTGCGGCGACCTGATCGAGCGCTTCGCTCAAGGGTGTCGGTCCTGCCATGTGAGGGGTGACGATGACCCGCGGGTGGCGCCACAGCGGGCTGGATTCCGGCAGCGGCTCTGTCGGGAAGGCATCGAGCAGCGCGCCCCGGAGGCGACCTTCCTGGCGCTGGTTCTTGTCGCCCAGCGCTGCGAGCAGGGCGTCCTCGTCGATCAGGGTGCCGCGCCCGGGGTTGATCAGGCTGGCCCCCTCGCGCATCTTGCCGAGTGTCTCGGCGTTGATGATATGGCGGGTCGAGGAGGTATCGGGCAGCAGCAGCACCAAGGTCTTCACCCGCGACAGGAGCCGGTCGAGCCCTTCGTCACCGCTCAGACATTCGATGCCGTCGATATCCTTGTGCGAGCGACTCCAGCCGAGCACCGGGAAGCCATCGGCGGCGATGGCCCGGGCCACCTTGGCGCCGATGGCGCCGAGGCCGAGCACGCCCACCGGCCAGTCCGGCTTGTCGATCACCTCGTGCTCACGCCACTCGCACTGCTGCTGCTGGCGGGCGTAGCGGTCGAAGTCGCGCTGGAAGTGGAAAAGACCGTAACGCACGTAATCGGCGATCAGCTCGGCCATGCCGGCGTCACGCAACTTGACGATGGGAACGTCGCGAGGCAGGGCCGGGTTGCCGAGCAGGGCGTCGACGCCGGCCCCCAGGTTGACGATGCCCTTGAGTCCGGTGCACTCCCGCAGCAGCGTCTCGTCTGGCTTCCAGGCCGCCAGAAAGTCCGCCTGGGCGCGCTGTTCGCGGTCGGCCTCCTGACTCTTCCAGATGGTGGCCTGGGGCAGCCGCTCGCTTAGCGCCTGCTGCCACTGGCCGGCCTGGTCGGTGTGTACGATCACCTTCATGACAATTCCGCTCCGGTCGAATGAATGGGGTTCAGTAGACAATCTGCATCATGGGCGGCGGAGCGTCATCCAGCAGGCTGGCAAGGCGCTTGAGGCCGTCCTCGAGACGTTCGATCTCGGGCTCCGCGCCGAGGCTCAGGCGCACTCGGCGTGGCGCCGGACTCTGTTCGACCATGAAGGGGGTCGCTGTGGTGATGGCCACCCCTTCCTGTTCGGCCAGCTGCTGGAGTTCCTCGGCCCGCCAGCTACCCGGCAGCGACAGCCAGACGTGCAGGCTGGTGGGGCGGGAGGCCCTGCCATGGCTGTGCAGGATGCGTGCGGCGAGCTGCTGGCGCTCTGCCAGCAGTTCGCGTTGCTGCTGAGCCATGCGCTCGATGGTGCCGTCCTCCAGCCATAGATTGGCGACCTCGAAGCATAGCGGTGTGGCCATCCAGGAGGTCGCCCGCAGGCGGGGCAGGGTGTGGTGCAGCTGACTGCGTGGCACCGTCAGATAGCCGGCGCGAAGCCCGGGCAGGGTGGCCTTGGTCAGACTGGTGACGTGGAACGCATGGGAAGGGATGCGCGCGCTGATCGGCATCAGCGGCTCGGGCTCGAGCAGGGTGTGGACGTCATCCTCGATCAGCCACACCCCGTGGCGCTCCAGAATGGCGGCGATCTCGTCGCGGCGCCTCTCGTCCAGGGTGGCCCCGGTGGGATTGAGCTGGCACGAGGTCAGGCACACGGCGCGCGGTTTGAAGCGATGACAGGCGGCGTCGAGGGCGTCGGGTACGATGCCCTGGCTATCGATGGTGACGCCACGCAGCTGGAAGCCCAGGGTGCGAGACAGGGCGATCAGGCCATGGTCGGTCAGTGCCTCGGTCAGGACCAGGTCGCCGTGCTGTACCACGCTGGAAATCGCCAGCATGATGCCGTGGGCGCCACCGTTGGTCAGGATGCGGTCGTCCGCTTCACCGGGCATGCCCAGGCGCTCGTTCAGCCACCAGCTGGCGCGTTCGCGCTGATGGGGCAGGCCGGCGATCGGCCGGCAGGCGGTGAAGACGTCGGGATGTGCGCTGTCGGCCAGCGTTCTCAGGGCATCGCGAAAGTGCTGGTCATGGCTTGGGGGACAGACCGGATGGGCGATCGACAGGTCGATCACCGCCTGTTCGGTTCGCGGCTCGCCGGCCCTCAGGTAGGCGGATTCGCGGTTGTCATCGAGGGCGTTGATCCAGGTGCCGCTGCCGACCCTGGCCTGCACCAGGCCCATCTTTTCTGCCTGTGAATAGGCCCGTGACACCGTCTGGACGCTGACGCCTATGTGCTCCGCCAACTGTCGATGGGGCGGCAGCCGGGTGCCTGGCGTAAGCTCACCGGAACGGATCGCGCGAGAAAGTGCCCGCGCAATCGCAAGATACTTGGGTTGGCTATCGTCCAGATATGGCAGCAGGTCAATTGTCATGATCCAATAAAGCCTTTGACCGGTAGCTTATTCGTAGTGCTAGTATCAGCAAGACGGCATTGATCAGTCATTGTCATGACGTTGTTAAGAGCTTCTCATGACAATTGTGACCTGTCAGCACGCTACAGGGGATGCAATGTCGCTTCAAGGGCGCGCCGGACTCCAATGAGTCCGGTTTTTCGGTGATGACACTGTGTGGCGAGTGGTTTCATGATTCAGGTATCCCTGCCGTTCACTCGTGAGGAATACGCTCAGCGCCTGCGAAAGGTGCGTGCCGAGATGGCCATGCGAGGCATCGATGTGCTGATTGTCAGCGATCCCTCCAATATGGCCTGGCTGACCGGCTATGACGGCTGGTCGTTCTATGTCCATCAGTGCGTACTGGTGGGGCTCGAAGGCGAGCCCGTGTGGTACGGACGACGTCAGGACAGCAATGGTGCCCTGCGTACCTGCTGGATGGACCCTGACAATATCACCTACTACCCCGACTACTATGTCCAGAATCCCGAGATGCATCCGATGGAGTATCTGGCACAGTCGATCATGCCGGATCGCGGCTGGTGCGAAGGGGTCGTGGGCATGGAGATGGACAACTACTACTTCTCCGCCAAGGCCTACCAGAGCCTGATCAAGGAGATGCCCCACGCGCGCTTCCAGGATGCCAACGCGCTGGTCAACTGGTGCCGGGCGATCAAGTCACCGCGTGAAATCGAGTACATGCGCATCGCCGCGCGTATCGTCGAGGGCATGCACTCGCGCATCCTCGAGATGATCGAGCCGGGCCTTGCCAAGTCCAAGCTGGTCTCCGAGATCTATCGGGTCGGCATCGAGGGCTGGACCGACAGCGAAGGGCGCGTCTACGGTGGCGACTATCCCGCCATCGTGCCGCTGCTGCCCACCGGCAGCGACGCAGCTGCCCCCCACCTGACCTGGGACGACACGCCGTTTCGCGAAGGCGAGGGCACCTTCTTCGAGATCGCCGGCTGCTACAAGCGCTACCACTGCCCGTTGTCGCGCACGGTGTTTCTCGGCAAGCCGCCGCGGGATTTCGTGCGTGGCGAGTCGGCACTGCTCGAAGGCATCGAGAAAGGCCTGGCCGTGGCCAAGCCGGGCAACCGGACCGCGGACATCGCCCTGGCGCTCGGCGCGGCCATGGACAAGTACGGCTTCGACCGAGGCGGTGCGCGCTGTGGTTATCCCATCGGCATCAGCTACCCGCCGGACTGGGGCGAGCGCACCATGAGTCTGCGTCCGTCTGACGAGACCATCCTGCAACCGGGCATGACCTTCCACTTCATGCCCGGGATGTGGATGGACGACTGGGGGCTCGAGATCACCGAGAGCATCCTGATCACCGAAAATGGCGCCGAGCCGCTGGCGGAGTTTCCGCGACAGCTGTTCGTCAAGTAGGCCGGGGTTAGCTGAGCAGGGCTTGTCGATCAGGCCCTGTTGACTAGCCCTGTTGATTAGCCCCATGTGATCGGCCCTGTTGATTAGCCTTCTGTGATCGGCCCGGTGTGATCGGTCCTCGGTGACCGACGTTGCCCATCACCACTACAATCAAACCTGACCGTTGTCCCTGTTTCTGGAGTCACCATGAGCAAGCGCAAGAGCCCCATCTCCGCCACCGTCGACTTCGACGCCCAGGGTGTGCAGCACGGCTTTCTGAAACTGCCCATTTCCAACGACGAGTCCGCCTGGGGCGCGGTGATGATCCCGGTGACCGTGATCGCCAACGGCGAAGGCCCCACCGCCCTGCTGACCGGTGGCAATCACGGCGACGAGTACGAGGGCATCACCGCGCTGCAAAAGCTCTCGACCTCGCTCAAGGCCGAAGACGTCAAGGGACGGGTGATCATCGTACCGATGATGAACACCCCGGCGGCCCAGGTCGGCCGTCGCACCTCGCCGATGGACGGTGGCAACCTGAACCGCAGCTTCCCCGGTGACCCGGACGGCAGCGTGACCGAGAAGATCGCCGACTACTTCACCCGGGAGATGGTGCCCATGGCCGACGTGGTGCTGGACCTGCACTCCGGCGGCCGCACCCTGGACATCATTCCCTTCGGTGCCTCCCACGTGCTCGACAACCCCGAACAGCAGCGTCAGGCGCTGGAAGGGGCCAAGGCCTTCGGCGCGCCCTATGCGATGATGATGTTCGAGCTGGACGCCGCGGCGCTGTTCGATACCGTGGTGGAGAACCAGGGCAAGATCTTCATCGCCACCGAACTCGGGGGCGGCGGCACCTCCACGCCGGAGAGCCTGGCCATCACCGAGCGCGGCATCGACAATGTGCTGATCCATTTCGGGCTCAAGGACGGCGAGGTGGCCATGCCCGAGACCCAGGTCTATCTCGATATGCCGGATGCCAGCTGCTATGTGCAAAGCGAGCACACCGGGCTGCTGGAGTTGACCCACGCCCTCGGCGACAGTATTGCCAAGGGCGACGTGATCGCCCGGGTCTACGACATGACCCGCAGCGGCGCCGAGCCGATCGAGTACCGTGCCGAGCGTGATGGTATCCTGGCGGCTCGACGCTTCCCCGCCCAGGTGAACATGGGCGACACCATCGCCGTCATCGCCGAGGTGGTCGAGACCCTGGGCGACTGAACGGGCCAGGGCTCGGGATACCGTCTTGCCCGAGCCCGCCCGCCGTTTCTCGTCATCAGCGCCCCGCCGAGAGCCTCTCGCGGGGCGGTCCCGTTCAACCACACAAGCCCGGCCATGAAACTCGACCGCTACGACCTCAAGATCCTCTCCATCCTGTCCCGCGACGGCCGCATCACCAAGTCCCGCCTGGCCGAGGCCATCAACCTGTCGGTGAGCCCCTGCTGGGAGCGCGTCCGCCGCCTCGAGAAGGCCGGCATCATCGAAGGCTACTGCGCCCGGATCAACGCAAGCGCCCTGGTCCGGCGTACCCCGGTGTGGGTTCAGATCGAACTCAAGGCCCACAATGCCGAGAGCTTCCAGCGTTTCGAGTCGCTGGTGCATGCCACCGACGCGGTCACCGAGTGTGTGGCGGTCGGCGGGGGAGTCGACTACCTGATCAAGGTCGAGTCCGAGACCATCGACGCCTACCAGCGCTTGATCGACGACTGGCTGACCTCGGATGTCGGCATCGAGCGTTACTTCACCTATATCGTCACCAAGACGGTCAAGGCTCCTCGCGAGGGAGTCGATATCGACGAGCTGGCCAACGGGGCGCTCTGAGTGTCACCGGCACAGGCCCGGAAGTTCCTGTCGGCTTGCAGGTTTTTGCTAAAACAGGCGTTGCAGAAAAAACCGCGTTTTCGCGGGCCTGGACAAAAAAAACGCCATCGACAGACGGGCGCTTCAAAAAGTCCGACCCTGGCTTCTCCCTTACCATGACGGCAGTACATGGCGCTGGCCATGACGTCGTTTTCGTGTTCCGCACCCCTGACCTTGCGGCGGGACACACATGGGGAGGTAGTGTCATGAAACTCAGCGATCCGCGCCTGTTTCGTCAGTACGCCTACATCGGCGGCAAGTGGACCCACGGTGACGAAGGCCGCGAGGAAGCGGTGGTCAACCCCGCCAATGGCGAGGTGATCGGCCATATCCCGCTGCTCGAGCCCGAGCAGATCCGCGCTAGTGTCGACGTCGCCGACGAGGCCTTTGCCCAGTGGCGGGCCCTGCGCGCCGACGAGCGTTGCGAGCGGCTGCTGGCCTGGTACGACCTGCTGCAGGCTCATCGCGAGGATCTGGCCACCATCATGACGCTGGAGCAGGGCAAGCCGATGCCCGACGCCCGTGGCGAGGTCGAGTACGGCGCCAGCTTCGTGCGCTGGTTCGCCGAGGAAGGCAAGCGTACCTACGGCGAGACCATCCCCAGCCACATCCCCAATGCGGCGCTGGGCACCATCAAGGAGCCGGTGGGTATTGCGCTTCTGATCACGCCGTGGAACTTCCCGCTGGCGATGATCACCCGCAAGGCTGCCGCCGCCATGGCCGCCGGCTGTCCGGTGATCGTCAAGCCGGCCAACGAGACCCCGTTCTCGGCGCTGGCGCTGGCGGAGCTGGCCGAGCGTGCCGGTATTCCGGCGGGCATCTTCAATGTGGTGCTGGGCGACGCCGCCCAGGTGTCCTCGCTTTTGTGTGCCGAGGATCGCGTCAAGGCGGTATCCTTCACCGGCTCGACCCGGGTCGGCCGCCTGCTGCTCGAACAGTCGGCGCCCACGGTCAAGCGTGTGTCCATGGAGCTTGGCGGCAATGCGCCCTTTATCATCGGCCCCGACATGGACCCCAAGGAAGCGGCCCTGGCCGCGGTGGCGGCCAAGTTCCAGACCGCCGGTCAGGACTGCCTGGCGGCCAACCGCATCCTGGTCCACGAGTCGATCCACGACGCCTTTATCGAGCATTTCACCGAGCGCATGGCCGCGCTGACCGTGGGCAACGGCATGGAAAGTGAAGTCGATCTCGGCCCGCTGATCCACTGCCGGGCGGTGGAAAATGCCCGCGCCACGGTGGATGACGCCCTGTCGAAGGGTGCCACCCTGGTGGCCGGGGACCAGTCCCAGGCGCCGGGCGAGAACTTCTTCATGCCGGTGCTGCTGACCGGGGTGACCCAGGACATGCAGGTGTGGCGTCAGGAGTGCTTCGCGCCGGTGGCCGGTGTCACCGCCTATCGCGATGACGACGAGGTGATCGCCCTGGCCAACGACACCGAGTATGGTCTTGCCGCCTACGTCTACACCCACGATATCCGCCGCATCTGGAAGCTGTTGCGGGCGCTGGAGTTCGGCATGGTATCGGTCAACTCGGTGAAGATGACCGGCCCGCCGGTGCCCTTCGGCGGCGTCAAGCAGTCCGGCCTTGGCCGCGAAGGCGGCGCGACCGGCATCGACGAGTATCTGGAAACCAAGTACTACTGCCTCGGCGCCCTGGGCTCCGTCTCCGGCAGCTGATGCCCTGAGCGGCAGTGATCGCCGGCCCGACAGCGGGCCGGCCACCTTTCGATGAACAGATGACGCCGCCCTCCCGGCGAGGGCGGTCCAAGGAAAAAAAGGAAACGAGATGAGCACCCATCAGGACCTGATCGACCGCGACCGCAAGGTAACCTTCCACGCCTCTACCCACCTGCGTGACTTCGCCCATGGCGACGCACCGGGCCGCGTGATCACCGGCGGCAAGGGCATCAACATCGTCGACAAGGACGGTCGCGAGTTCATCGACGGTTTTGCCGGGCTGTACTGCGTCAACATCGGCTACGGCCGTACCGAGGTGGCCGAGGCCATCTACCAGCAGGCGCTGGAGATGTCCTACTACCACACCTACGTGGGCCACTCCAACGAGCCGCAGATCGCCCTGTCCGAGCAGATCCTCAAGCTCGCCGGCCCCGGCATGTCCAAGGTCTACTATGGCCTCGGCGGCAGCGATGCCAACGAGACCCAGCTCAAGCTGGTGCGCTACTACAACAACGTGCTTGGCCGTCCGCAGAAGAAGAAGGTCATCTCGCGTCAGCGCGGCTATCACGGTTCCGGTCTCGCCACCGGCTCGCTGACCGGGCTCAAGGCCTTCCACGACCAGTTCGACCTGCCCATGGCCGGCATCCTGCACACCGAAGCGCCGCACTACTACCAGCGCAGTGCCGAGCAGGAAAACATGAGCGAGCGCGAGTTCTCCGCCCACTGTGCGGCCAAGCTCGAAGAGATGATCCTGGCCGAGGGCCCGGACACCGTGGCGGCCTTCATCGGTGAGCCGGTGCTCGGCACCGGTGGTATCGTGCCGCCGCCGGAAGGCTACTGGGAGGCGATCCAGGCGGTACTGAACAAGTACGACATCCTGCTGATCGCCGACGAGGTGGTGTGTGGTTTCGGCCGTATCGGCGCCGACTTCGGCAGCCATGCCTACGGCATCAAGCCCGACCTGATCACCATCGCCAAGGGCCTGACCAGCGCCTACCAGCCGCTGTCCGGGGTGATCGTCGGCGATCGCGTGTGGCAGGTGCTGGAGCAGGGCACCAGCGAGCTGGGCCCGATCGGCCACGGCTGGACCTACTCCGGTCACGCCCTGGGCTGCGCCGCTGCCCTTGCCAACCTGGCGATCATCGAGCGCGAGGACCTGACCGGCAACGCCCGTGATACCGGCGCCTATCTGCAGAGCCGCATGCAGGCCGCCTTCGGCGATCACCCGATCGTCGGCGAGACCCGCGGCGTCGGCATGCTGGCGGCGCTGGAATTCGCCGTGGACCCGGAGACTCGCCGTCCCTTCGATCCCAGCCACAAGGTCGGTGCACGCATCGCCGCCGCTGCGCTGGAGCAGAACCTGATCGCCCGGGCGATGCCCCAGGGGGACATCCTCGGCTTCGCGCCGCCGCTGGTCACCACCCGTGACGAGGTCGACGAGATCGTTGCCCGCGCCGAGCGTGCGGTGAACAAGGTCACCGACGAGCTGGTCAAGGAAGGCGTACTGCAGACGGCCTGATGCCTGGTCCGATGATTGGCCTGATGCCTGGTCCGATGGTTGGTCCAAGCCCAGGCCGGTGTCTGGCCTGACGCCCGCACCTTGGCAGGTGCAAAAGGGGCCGCTTCCTTGAAGGAGGCGGCCCCTGTCGGTTTTCATTCAGGTAGGCGAGCGCGGAACAGATAGGCGAGCGCGGAACAGGTAGGCGAGCGCCGAAGCGCCGACAACGCCTGCCCTCCCGGCATTGGCAACCGGTCTTCACGATATGAGTTCAAGGAGAAGGTCATGAAGGTGGATTCACCCCCTTGCCCGAGTCACGGCGTGACCCTGGACGAGATATTCAAGGCCCGGGGACGCATCGCCGGTCAGGTAACGCGCACGCCACTGGTGCTGTCGCGGGCCCTGTCCGAACGCTTCGACGCCGAGGTCTATCTCAAGCTCGAGACGCTGCAGCCCACCGGCGCCTTCAAGCTGCGCGGTGCCACCAACATGATCGCCGCACTGATCGAGCGCCATGGACGCGAGGCCCTGGCCCAGGGCGTCACCACCGCGTCCACCGGCAATCATGGCCGTGCCGTGGCCTACGCCGCCTCCCGGCTCGGGGTGCCGGCGGTGATCTGCCTGTCGCGGCTGGTGCCGGCCAACAAGGTCGCTGCCATCGAGGCGCTCGGTGCCGAGGTGCGTCGCGTCGGCGCCAGCCAGGACGAGGCCTTCGAAGAGGTGGCGAGGCTGGTGCAGGAAGAGGGCATGACGCTGATTCCCCCCTTCGATGATCCGCTGATCGCGGCGGGGCAGGGCACCATCGGCATCGAGATCCTCGAGGACCTGCCGCGGGTCGATCGGGTCATCGTCGGGCTGTCCGGCGGTGGTCTGCTCGGCGGCATCGGCGCCGCGCTGAAGGGCGTTCGACCCCAGACCAGGATCAGCGGGGTCAGTCTGTCGGCGGGGGCGGCCATGTGCGAGAGCCTCAAGGCCGGCAAGCCGGTGGCGGTGGAAGAGGTCGAGAGCCTGGGCGACTCGCTGGGCGGCGGCATCGGCCTCGACAACCGCTGCACCCTGGCGCTGGTCGAAGCGGTGATGGACGACCACTGTCAGGTGTCGGAAGGCGCCATCGCCCAGGCCATGGTGGACATGCTCGAAAGCGAGAAACTGCTGGTCGAAGGTGCCGCCGCCGTGGGACTGGCGGCACTGGCCGAGGGCCACCTCGAGGTCAAGGGGGAGCGGGTCGTGCTGGTGCTTTCCGGCAACGGGGTGTCACTGGATACCCTCGATCAGGCGCGCCGCCTGGCGGCGGATTGCGCCAGTCAAGGCCGGCGATAGACCGTCAAGGCCACCAACCGACAGACAAGCCCAGTAACAACCCGATCAGGAGCCAAGGATGCAACTCTACAAGCGTGAGCAGATCAGCCAGGCGGTCGCCATCGACCAGGACGCGCTGGCGGCGGTGGAAGCCGGTTTCGCCGCCCTGGGGCGTGGAGAGGTGGTGCAACCGCCGATCCTGTCCATGGCCATCGAGGAGGCCAACGGCGAGGTCGACGTCAAGACCGCCCATATTCGTGGCAACGAGCGCTTCGCCATCAAGGTCAGCCCCGGCTTCTTCGACAACCCCAAGCTGGGGCTGCCAAGCCTCAACGGGCTGATGATGGTGTTCTCCGCGCGCACCGGGCTGGTCGATGCGGTGCTGTTCGACGAGGGCTACCTGACCATGGTGCGCACCGCCCTGGCCGGCGCCATCGCCGCCAAGCACCTGTCGCGGGAGAACAGCCGCCGGGTCGCGGTGCTGGGGGCCGGCGAGCAGGCGGTCAAGCAGGTCGAGGCGCTGCGGCTGGTGCGCGACATCACCGCCATCGACGTCTGGGCGCGAAGGCCCCAGGCCGCCGAGGAATACGCTACCCGCATGCGCGCTGCGGGTCTCGAGGTCGCCGTTCACGACAGCGTGCGCGAGGCCTGCCGAGCGGCCGACATCATCGTCACCACGACGCCGTCGCAGACGCCGATCCTCGAGGCGGCGGACCTGCCGGAGGGCGTCCACGTCACCGCCATGGGCTCCGACAGTCCCGACAAGCGTGAACTGGCCGAGAGCGTGCTGACCCGGGCGGACGCCTTCGTCTGCGATACCCGGCCCCAGAGCGAGTCCAACGGCGAACTCAAGGCCCTTGCCGGTCGAGAGGTACCCTTCAAGGTCCACGAACTGGGCGCGGTCATTGCCCGCGGCGAGCGTCTGCGGCTGTCGGACGCCACCATCACGGTATGCGACCTGACCGGTACCGGTGTCCAGGACACGGCCATCGCCGGGTTCGCCCTGACGCGTCTGTCGGCTGAGGATTCGGCACGATAGGCTTTGCCGTATCGGGCATTTTTGGGGAGGATGGGGGACCCTAATCCCGACAGGAGCCCCCATGCCCTCGTTGCAGTGCCTGCTGCGCCACCGGCGCCGACTGATCGTCATCATCGCCCGCCTGGGCTATACCGCCAAGGGGCTGGTGTACCTGCTGATCGGCGTGCTGGCGGCTCTCGGCGCTGTGGGCCTTGGCGGCGACAACGTCGGCACCAAGGAGGCGCTGGCACACCTGGCTCGCCAGCCCTTCGGCACCCTGATGCTGGGGGCTCTGGTGCTGGGGCTCTACGCCTACGCCGCCTGGCGGGGCTTGCAGGGGCTGTTCGATGTCGAGCACCGTGGGCGTAGCTGGAAGGCCCTGGGTACCCGCCTGGCGCTGGTCATCAGCGGTGGTATCTACGCAAGTCTCGGCTGGTATGGTGTCGAGCTGCTGGACGATCCCCAGGAGACCACCGGCGGCGCAGAGGAGCGCACCGCAATGCTGATGTCGCACCCCGGCGGCGTCTGGCTGGTGGCGATCCTGGGGGCGATCTTTATCGGCGTGGGGCTGCGCCAGTCGTGGCGCGCCCTGGCGCGCAGCTATCTCAATCGCTGGCGTCAGCAGGACATGAGCCAACGCCAGCGTGATCTGGCCTCGGGCCTCAGCCGCTGGGGACTGGCCGCCAGGGGGCTGGTGTTCGCGCTGATCGGCAGTTTCCTGCTGGTGGCCGCCTGGCAGGTCGATCCCGCCAAGGCGGAAGGGCTCGGCGGCACCCTGGATACCCTGGCCGCCCAGCCCTTCGGCCCCTGGCTGCTCGCCGCCGTGGCCGGTGGACTGATGAACTACGGTACCTACTGCGTCATCAATGCCCGCTTTCGCAAGGTGAAAGTGTAGCGCCTGCAGCGGCCGTTCAGGACGCCCGGGGCTTCTTGGCCCGCACGGTCAGGGCGACGCCGGCAATGGCCAGCGCCATGCCGATCAGGGATACCGGCGGCAGCCCTTCATCGAACAGCCACCAGGCCTCCACCGCGGTAACCGGCGGCACCAGGTAGAACAGGCTGGCGACGCGGGACGCCTCGCCACGCTTGATCAGCATCATCAGCAGCATGATGGCGGCGATGGACAGCACCAGCACCAGCCAGCCCAGCGTCAGCACAAAGGTCAGCGACCACTCCACCTCGCGGGTTTCCAGCAGCAGGCTGCCGGCGCCAAGCAAGGCCAGCGCCCCGAGGTACTGCACCACGGTGCCGCCGAGCAGCGGCATGCCGCTGCAATAGCGCTTCTGGTACAGCGTCCCCAGCGAAATCCCCACCAGCGCCACCAGGGTGCAGGCCAGCGCCGGCCAGCCAAACCCTTCGAAGGACAGCGCCGACAGGTCCATCTTGCCTCCCAGCACCAGGCTGACCCCGGCCAGCCCCAGGGCCAGTCCCATCCACTGCAGCGCAGACAGCCGCTCGCCCAGCAGGGGGCCCGCCAGCGCAGCGGTCAGCAAGGGTTGCAACCCCACCAGCAGGGACGCCAGTCCCGCCGGCATGCCCAGGCTGATGGCGTAGAACACGCCGCCCAGATAGCCGCCGTGAACCAGACAGCCGGACACCGCCACATGCCCCCACAGACGGGGACTCGACGGCCAGGCCGAGCGGGTCAGCCAGACGATGGGGACCAGCAGCGCCAGGGTGGCGGCGAAGCGAATGCTCAGGAAGGTGAAGGGCTCGGCGTAGGGCAGGCCGAACTTGGCACCGATGAAGCCGGTGCTCCACAGCACCACGAACACCAGCGGCATGGCCGGCAACAGCCAGGACGGCAGGGCGGGGCGACTCACGGGCACCTCGCACAAGGTGCGGTAAGCGGGCACCCGACAAAAGCTGCGGTAAGCGGCCACCCGACACACGATGCGGCAAGCGGGGGCTGGGCGGTGATCACTAAGGGTGGCATCGCGGGGACTTCCTTGTGGTTCATGTCATCGGCAGGGCGATCGCCCAATCATGATGCCCTATCCAGCCTCCCTCAAGGAGGGGATTGCCAAGCGTTGCTCTCGTGCTTTGGTCGTAGGTCGTGGAGGGAGAGTGAGATTGGTCTGACCACGCCGGTGCTTGTTTTTGCGCAGTTTATCGGCGAAATGGCCGCTGGTCAGACCAATAATGCAGGCAGGTTGCGTTGAATGGGGCCGTTGGCCGCCGGGGGCCTTTTCGCTAGCTTTCTTTTCGATGACGCCCCGGGAGGGGGACGCCTCGCTTGCATCGAAGCGATGTCCCGTTCATGCCCCGAGGAGGTCCTCGCAAGGACGCGCACGGGCAACGCCCGGCTCAAGAGCGCAGCGGCGCAAATCGCTTGCAACAGGCGGGCCTCGCTTGCTGCGAAAGTGCCTCGAGCGCTCATGACGATGCCATGGATCGACAACAACAACACACCGGGTGCGGCAGATCGAGACCGCACCGATCCACCAGGAGTTATGCCATGTCCCGGCTAGACAAGCCCCAGCAAGACCTTGATACGGCCTCGCCAACGGCCTCCCTGTCCGAACGCATCGCAACCCCGGACCGCCGCCGCTTTCTGAAGGCTGCTGCGGTTGGTTCCGCCGCCGCGGTGGCGGCACCCTGGGTCGGCAACGTCCAGGCTCAGCAGGGCATCCGCATCCGCATGCAGTCATCCTGGCAGCCCGGCACCACCGGCTACCGCATCTTCGAGGAGTGGGCCGCCGGCGTCGCCGAGGCCACCAGCGGCGAGGTCACCATCGAGCCGTTCCCGGCCGGAGCCGTGGCCGGTGCCTTCGAGGTAGCCGACGCGGTGCGCAACGGCGTGCTCGACGGCCAGAACTGGTTCACCGTCTACTGGCCGGGCAAGATGCCCGCCGGGGTCTTTCTCACCGCCTATCCGATGGGCCTGTCGGTACCCCACCAGTGGGACATGATGTTCGGTGCCTACGGCGGTTTCGGCATCGCCAAGGACCTCTACCGCAAGCAGGGTCAGGAGCTTCTGGGCTACGTCCACCACGACCTCAACCTGATCCACTCCAAGGTGCCGCTGAGAAGCTTCGATGACTTCGAAGGGGTGAAGATCCGCATGCCCGGCGGCATCGTCGCCGAGACCTTCGCCAAGATCGGTGCACGTACCACGCTGCTGCCGGGCTCCGAGGTCTATCCGGCGCTGGAGAAGGGCACCATCGACGCCGCCGACTACACCGGTGCGGCGGTCAACTTCGAGCTGGGCTTCTGGCAGGTGACCGACTACATCATCATGGGCCCGCCCTCGACTCCCTGTCTGCACCAGGCGGTCGACCTGATGGATATCGCGGTCAATCGCCGGGTCTACGAGCGCATGTCCGACCAGACCAAGGACCTGATGCATGACCTGGTCGCGGCCTACTCCCGCGAGCACTACGCCGCCATCCAGAAGGCCAACGCCGAGGCCTGGCCCAAGTACCGCGAGAAGGGCGTCGAGATCATCCACCTGTCCGAGGACGACGCCGACCGCTTCCGCGACGCCGCGATTCCGCTGTGGTTCGAATGGGCCAACAAGGATCCGGACGCGGCCAAGCTGTTCCGTGCCCACCTCAACACCATGCTCGATCCGTCGGTGGCACTGATCACCGAAGAGGACATCAAGGACTTCGAGCTCAACGCCTAGGCCTGCACGTGTCGACCGGGGCGACCCGGTCGACGTCGATGAATATTCCGTGGTGGCCCACCAGCGGAGGAGCGTCAATGAATCTACAGATTGATTTCGTTCTGCCGCACTGGCTCTACTGGGCGGTGCTGGCAGGACTGCCGCTGATCGTGATGCTGCTGGTGGATCGAAGCTTCCGCCGGGGTGGCGAGGTGAGCGGTGGCGATACCGCCGAGACCCCCGTCGCGACGAGCGAGCAGGCCTACGCAGCGCCTGGCAATGTGGTGACCCGCGGCATCGACCGCATTTCCGGCTTTGCCGGGCGCTATGTGGCCTACTGGTCGCTGATCGCGCCCTTCGTGTTCACCTACGAGGTGGTGCTGCGCTACGCCTTCAACTCGCCGACTAACTGGGCTCACGAGTCGATGACCCTGATGTTCGGCATGCAGTACCTGCTGGCGGGTGCGTTCGCGCTGCGCGAGGGCGGGCATGTGCGCGTCGATATCCTCTACCAGCGGGCGGCACCGCTCAACAAGGCCGCGCTGGACCTGGTCACCTCGATCTTCTTCTTCATCTTCACCCTCGCGCTGTTGACCACCGGCTGGCGTTTCTTCTCGCAGTCGGTCAGCGACGTCTGGTGGTTCGGTGACAGCTACGCCAACGAGGTGTCCTTCACCGAATGGGCGGTGCAGTACTTCCCGGTCAAGTTCATGCTGTTCTTCGGTGCCTTGCTGCTGCTGTTGCAGGGGATCGCGCAGTTGATCAAGGACCTCCAGGCCTATCGTCACCACCGCGAGCACCACGAAGGATCGACGGTATTTGCCAGCATTCTGGTGGTGCTGGCGGTGATCCTCGGCGCCTACACCATCCACGAAATCGTCAATATCGCCCTGACCGACTACGAGAGCCTGGCGCTCAGCCTGGAGAACTCGCTGTCCACGGTGGGTATCGGCGCGCTGACCCTGTTGATGTTCGGCACCCTGATGGTGGTGCTGGTAGCGGGGCTACCGCTGGCCTTCGTTACCGGCGGTCTGGGGGTGGTGTTCCTCTACCTGGTGGGCGATCAGCATATGCTGAACCTGATGCCTTCGCGCATCTTCCCGATGATGACCAACTACCAGCTATCGGCCATTCCGCTGTTCATCTTCATGGCCTCGGTACTGGAGAAGGCCGGCATCATCGAAGAGCTGTTCGATGTGGTCTACAAGTGGATGGGCGGTCTCAAGGCGGGCCTGGCGATCGCCACCATCATCGCCTCGACGCTGCTGGCCGCCATGGTCGGGGTGATCGGCGCGGCGGTGGTGACCATGGGCCTGATCGCGCTGCCGGCCATGCTCAAGCGCAACTACCAGCCTGAGATCGCGCTGGGGTCGATCATGGCCGGGGGTACCCTGGGTATCCTCATCCCGCCGTCCATCCTGGCCATCATCTACGGCGTCATCGCCCAGCAGTCGGTGGGCGAGCTCTACCTGGGCTCGCTGATTCCCGGCCTGTTGCTGGCCGGCATGTACGCCTTCTACTGCTGGCTAAGGGGCACCCTGAACGTCAAGGTGGCGCCGCCGATGCCGGAGGAAGACCGGGTCTCCACCGCCGAGAAGCTGCGCCTGCTGCGCAATATGCTGGCGCCTATCGCCCTGGTGTTGCTGGTGCTCGGCATCATCTTCACCGGGGTGGCGACCCCGGTGGAAGCGGCGGGTATCGGCACCTTCGGTGCGCTGGTGGTGGCGGCGATGCACAAGCGGCTGACCTGGCCCAACCTGCACGCCGCCTGCATGACCACCCTGGTGGCGACCGCCATGGTCATGTGGATCATCTTCGGTGCCAGCATCTTCGTCGGCTTCTACATCCTGCAGGGCGGCCAGACCTTCGTGCAGGAGCTGATCGCCGGGGCAGGGCTTGGCCCCTACGCGGTGCTGGCGCTGATGATGGTGCTGCTGGTGGCGCTGGGGATGTTCCTGGACTGGGTCGGTATCCTGCTGCTGGCGGTGCCGATCTTCGTACCGCTGATCAAGGGGCTGGACTTCACCGGGGTATTTGGCCTGCCCGGGGTGGACCCCGCCGACGTCTCGCTGTGGTTCGGGGTGATCTACCTGGTCAATATGCAGATGTCCTTCCTCAGCCCGCCGTTCGGCTATGCGCTGTTCTACATCAAGGGGGTGTGTCCGCCGCATATCACCATGGGCCAGATCTTCCGCTCGTCCTTTCCCTTCCTTGCGCTGCAAGCGCTGGGCCTGCTGCTGGTGATCATGTTCCCGGCGCTGGTCACCTGGCTGCCCAACCTGGCCTACGGCTAGTCGGGCGGTGTCATGACAACGCCTCCGGCCGTCCTGGCCGGAGGCGTTTTTGCAAGATCTTGGGATGAGTCAGGCAATACGCCTTTTCTGCGCTTCGCCAGAGGAGTGCATGGCGTATCATGGTCCCCTATCCCCGCGCCCCGACCTGGCCTCTTTTGACTGTCGCCGACAGGCGACGCGAAGGCGAAAATGGCTTGCATTTCGTAACACGATTGTGGGGAACCCTCATGCAACTGCGTCGTCACAATGGGCGAGCGATTGACGAATTCTCAACCACCTCCTGGAGGACTTCATGCAACGATTCACCGCCCTGATCACCGCCGCCCTGCTTTCTGCTGGCCTGATGAGCGCCACCGCCCACGCCCAGGACGCAAATGCGCAGGCTTCAGGCAACGCTGACGTCGAGGCTGCAGCTCAGGCGCAGAATTTCTCTGATGCCCAGCTCGAGAAATTCGCCGACGCTTCCAAGGAGATCGCCGCGATTTCCCAGGACTACACCCAGCAGTTGCAGGAAGCCGAAGGCCAGCAGGCCCAGCAGGATGTGCGCACCGAGGCCAACCAGAAGATGGTCGAAGCCGTCCAGCAGAGCGGGCTCGAGGTCGAGACCTTCAACGCTATCGGTCAGGCTATCCAGCAGAACCCGGACATGATGAAGCGCGTACAGGAGATGGCGCAGTCGTGAGCTGACCGCCACACTCGCCAGTCAAAGAGACTGGCCGCCTAGATCGACGCCCGCTGCCCTCGAGGTCGGCGGGCGTTGTTGTTTGCAGTGCTGAAGATGTTTGCACAGGGCGAGGATTCGAGCGGCCGGTCGGGTGTGAAGTCGTGATCAACGAAGGATGGATCGGTCATCAGGTCGCAGTGTCAGCAATGCCTGGCTCTCCGGGCCACGCTCGATGGCTTCTGCGGCGTTTGGCGAGAGGCCGATCAAGATACTGCTAATGCTTTACAGCCGCTGGCCTCGGCTCCATGCTTCCGAGAGTCAGAGGGTGGGGGACCAGGGAGCGTCCTGCTGCCAGCCACGGCGACCGCGCGGAGGACACCATGGAAGCGGAACTGTTGGAAATCAGCCAGCATATGGGGCGCTTTGCGCCCTTTGACGGGCTGTCGGAGGAGTTGCTGGACGAGGTCGCCGGACAGGTGCAGGTCAGCTACTTCAAGGCCGGCTCGTCCATTCTCGAGCTTGATGCTGTGCATCAGGAGTTCTGCTACATCCGCAGCGGCGCGGTGGAGGTCACCCGGCGCAACGGAGAGCTCTACAACCTGCTGGGGGAGGGCGACATCTTTGGCCACTTCAGCCTGCTGCGCCACAGTCGCGTGCGCTTCCCGGCCAAGGCGCTGGAAGACAGCCTGATCTACTTCATCCCCGAGGCGATGTTTCACCAGCTGTGCGAAGCCGATGAGCAGTTCGCCGAGTTCGTCGAGGTGGATCGCCCCCGGCTCGAGACGGCGGTGGAAAGTCAGCGCAAGAACAACGACATGATGGTGACGCGGATCCGCAAGCTGCTGACCCGCTATCCCGTCATGGTCGAGGCTCGGGCCACGGTGCAGGAGGCGGCGCGCCAGATCAGCGAGTCCCAGGCCTCGGCGGTGCTGGTGCTGGACAAGCCCGCGAACAACCCGCGCTACACCTTCAAGGATAGTGAAGGTGGCTACTGGCAGGTCACCGGGATCCTGACCGACAGCGACTTTCGCACCAAGGTCGTGGCCGAGGGACTGTCGCCGGATACTCCGGTGGGCGAGGTTGCCGGCCGCCGCCTGATCGCGGTGCAGTCCGATGAGTCGGTGCAGGAGGCGATGCTGTGCATGCTGCGCAACAACATCCACCACCTGCCGGTGATGCACCGCCGTTCGCCGGTGGGCATCGTGCACCTCTCCGACATCATTCGCTACGAGACCCAGAGCAGCCTTTACCTGGTCAGCAATATCTTCCATCAACCGTCGGTGGAGTGTCTGGCCAAGCTGGCGCCGGACGTCCAGGCCGCCTTTGTGCGCATGGTACACGACGGTGCCGACTCGCAGATGGTGGGCAAGGCGCTGTCGACCATCGGGCGCAGCTTCACCCGACGGCTTCTGGAGATGGCGGAAGAGGAGCTAGGACCGCCTCCGGTGCCGTACTGCTTCATGGCGCTGGGCTCGATGGCGCGCAACGAGCAGAGCATCGTCACCGACCAGGACAATGCCCTGGTACTGTCCGATGACTTCGATCCGGCGTTGCACGACGAGTACTTCGCGACCATGGCCAAGCGGGTCAGCGATGGCCTGGCCGCCTGCGGTTATACCTACTGCAAGGGGGACGTGATGGCCACCAATCCGAAGTGGCGCCAGCCGCTGTCGGTGTGGAAGGGCTACTTCACCGAATGGATCGAGCGCCCATCACCGGAAGGGTTGCTGCACAGCTCGATCTTCTTCGATCTGGACACGGTCCACGGTGACAATCCGCTGGTGGAGGAGTTGCAGGACCTGGTCGCCACCAAGGCTTCGAAGCACAAGCGCTTTCTTTCCGCCATGGCGCGTAATGCACTGAATCGGACGCCGCCGCTGGGCATCTTCCGCACCTTCGTGATGGAGAAGGACGGCAAGCACAACAACTCAATCAATCTGAAGCGTCGCGGCACGGCGCCGATGGTGGACCTGATCCGTATCCATGCCCTGGCCTGTGGTTCCCGCGCCCAGAACAGCTTTGACCGCCTGGACGATATCGATCGCACCCAGTTGCTGGCGCCCGGGGTCAGCGACAAGTTGCGCTACGCGCTCGAGTTTCTGTCCATGTCGCGGATTCGTCACCAGGTCATCGATCTGGAGCACGAGCACGAGCCGGACAACAATATCGAGCCGGAAAACGTTTCCAGCGAGGAGCGACACAATCTCAAGGATGCCTTCCAGGCGCTCAGCAATGCCCAGAAGTTCCTCAAGTTCCGTTATCCCATGACCAGCAGGTAGCCACCATGCCGTTGCTTCGCCCCAAGACACGCTCGGCGCCGGATTGGCACGACTACCTGGTCGCCCGACGCCAGAAGAGCCGCCAGCAGGCGCTGGTGGACTTCTTCGCCGGGGCCGACCTGTCGCCGATCCTGCCGATTCAGGAGGCGCCGCTGATGGCACTGGACCTGGAGACTACCGGGCTCGATCCCAGGCGTGACGAGATCGTATCGATTGGCCTTGTGCCCTTTTCGCTGTCGCGTATTCGGCTCGCCGAGCGGCGCTACTGGGTGGTGCGTCCCCATCGCACCCTGAACGCCGAGTCGGTGACCTTTCATCACATCACCCACGCCGATATCCAGGGGGCACCGCGGATCGAGGAGGTGCTCGCCGATGTCTTCCGCGCCATGGCCGGCCATCTGCTGGTGGTGCACTATCGGCATATCGAGAGGTCCTTTCTGGACGCCGCAGTACGCGCGGCCTGGAAGGAGTCGTTGAGCTTCCCGGTGATCGACACCATGTCGCTGGAGGCGCGCATCCACCGTCAGTCGACCATGGCGCGTTTTCGTCGCTGGATGGGCCGACCACCCAGGTCGATCCGCCTGCACGACAGTCGGCTGCGCTACGGGCTACCGCATTATCATGGCCACCACGCCCTGACCGACGCCATCGCCACGGCGGAGCTGCTGCAGGCGCAGGTAGCCGGCAACTACGCGCCGGAGACGCCCATCGGCATGCTGTGGAGTTGAATAAGGGAGTTGAGCTGCCCGTCGATGCGTCAGCCATCTCTCCACAAGAAAAGCGGCAGCCCGAGGGCTGCCGCTTTTTTCATGCACTTGCTGTCTGCGTAAGGCTGGCCTAGACCGCCTTGGGCTCGCTCATCAGGCCCTTGATGATGGCGTAGCAGGCCACCAGCAGCACCAGGGTGAACGGCAGCCCGGTCGAGACCGCCGCCGCCTGCAGGGCGGTAAGACCGCCGCCCAGCAGCAGGGCGATGGCGATGGCGCCTTCGATGATGGCCCAGAACACGCGCTGCGGCTTGGGTGCGTCGACCTTGCCGCCGGCGGTGATCGAGTCGATGACCAGCGAACCGGAGTCCGAGGAGGTCACGAAGAACACGATGACCAGCACGATGCCGATGAAGGAAGTGATCGAGGCCAGCGGCAGCTCGCCGAGCATGGCGAACAGCTTGAGCTCGAGTGCGGCGTCCTGGACGCCCTGGAAGCCGTCGGTGATGTACTGCTCGATGGCGGTACCGCCGAAGGAGGTCATCCACAGCACCGATACCAGGGTCGGGACCAGCAGCACGGCGGTGAGGAACTCACGCACGGTGCGGCCACGGCTGACCCGGGCGATGAACATGCCGACGAACGGAGACCAGGAGATCCACCAGGCCCAGTAGAAGGCGGTCCAGCCCTGGACGAAGTTGGCGTCCTCGCGACCGAAGGGGTTGGACAGCGCCGGCAGCTCGGCCAGGTAGTGACCCAGATTGGTGAAGAAGCCGGTGGCGATGGCCAGGGTCGGGCCCACCAGGATCACGAACGCCAGCAGCAGGAAGGCCAGCACCATGTTCACCTGGGACAGACGCTGCACACCCTTCTCGACGCCGAGCAAGATGGAACACAGGGCGACGGCGGTGATGCCGGCGATCAGCAGCACCATGGTGGTGTCGGTATTCGGCGTACCGAACAGCTCGTTCAGGCCGGCGGCGGCCTGGGAAGCACCGAGCCCCAGCGAGGTGGCCAGACCGAACAGGGTGGCAAAGACTGCCAGGATGTCGATCAGGTGGCCCGGCCAGCCCCACACGCGCTCGCCCAGGATCGGGTAGAACACCGAGCGCATGGTCAGCGGCAGACCCTTGTTGAAGGCGAAAATGGCCAGTGACAGGCCGACGATGGCGTAGGCCGCCCAGGGGTGCAGGCCCCAGTGGAAGATGGTCGCTGCCATGCCAAGGTTGACTGCCGCCTGCTCGTCACCGGCGGCAGCGCCCAGTGGTGCCCAGTCGGTACGTATGCCATTTTCGCCGACCGAGGTGCCACCCAGCGCGGTGGAGAAGTGGGTCATCGGCTCGGATACGCCATAGAACATCAGACCGATGCCCATGCCGGCGGCGAACAGCATGGCAAACCAGCCCATGTAGCTGTAGTCGGGCGTGGCCTCGGCGCCACCGATGCGGACCTTGCCCAGCGGGGTGAAGATCAGTACCAGCGACAGCAGTACGAAAATGTTGCCACCGAGCAGAAAGACCCAGGACAGGTTGCTGGTCAGCCAGCCGCGGACGCCGTTGAAGAACGGCTCGGCGCCGCTCTGAAAGGCCAGGGTCAGGATCACGAAGACCAGGATCAGCAGCGACGAGACGGTGAACACCTTGCCGTGCAGGTCCACGTCCACGCCGAAGGACTTGGTGACGATATTGTCCTGACCGATGACGTAATCGGTATCGATCAGGTTGGCTGGCCCATCCGGGGCCGGAATACCCTCGCTGCCGGTATCGGCAGATGAAGGCTTGTGGTTGGGGTCTTTTTCCACGTGCGATCTCCCTTGCGTTTAAAAATGGTAACTGTGGCGTCACGCCATCGACTCGGAGCGGGGTCGCGGCTGGCTCGCCTGTCATCGACACCGTACGGTCCAGCCTGCCTGAAGTGTGGCCTGCCTGAGCCAGCTTGCCAGTTGTGCCGTCAACGGCATCTGTTCGAAGGCCGCCCGGGCACGCCTGGGTCAGCTTGTCACGCTTGTCCAGGACCCAGCGTTCTGCCGGCGACCGCTGGCATGACGTGGGCGACGCAGGTGCTGGCCGCAACGACAGCAGGGGCGCCCCGGGGCACCCCTGACCATTGCCACAGCATCATGACGGTGGCGTGGCATCTATCGGACTCAGGCTTCGCCGAGCCACTCCTTGACCACGTCCTGGTTGTCCTCGACCCACTTCTGGGCGTTTTCGTAGGGATCGGTGTCGTCTTCCTGATTCATCAGCATGACTTCACCCATCATTTCCGTGGTCCACTCGAAGTTCTCGAGGATGGCGTAGGCCTCCGGCATGTCCTCTTCGAGGCCCTGACGGACGATGGTGTGGATCTGTTCGGCACCACCGTAGACGCCCTGGGGGTCCTCGAGGTACTTGAGGTCCCAGCGGGCGAACATCCAGTGCGGGGTCCAGGTGGTGACCACGATCGGCTCGCCACGGTCGATGGCGCTGCCCAGTGCGGCGGTCATGGTGGCGCCGCTGCCGGTGCGCAGGTCCAGGTCGAGCTCGTAGGCGTCGACCACTTCCTCGGTCAGGCGCATCAGGCCGGCGCCGGGATCGATACCGATGATCTCGCCGTTGAACTGGTCGGCGTGTTCATTGAGCTCATCAATCGAGTCGACCTCGGAATCTGCCGGGACCGCAAGGCCCAGCTTGGTGCCGTCGAGGTTGACGCCGGCATCGACCAGCTGGTCCTGGAGGCGCGCGTAGTAGTCCTCGTGAGTGGTCGGCAGCCAGCCCGCGAGCAGAGCGTCGGCGTCGCCGCTGGCGACGGACTGCCACATGGCCGCGGCAGACAGTGCGGAGGTCTCGACCTCGTAGCCGGCCTGTTCGAGCACAGCACGAACCACGTTGGTCGACGCCACGGTGGACGACCACTCGACGTAGGCCAGGTGCACGGAACCCTTGTCCTGGGCGTGAACACTGGTGGCGGCGGCGCTGATGGCCAGGGCCAGACCGAGAGAACGAGTTGCCTTGGGTGACATGGTGCGACTCTCCTTGCGATAAGAGGTATTAGCGTGAAGCAGGCGACAGTGTCTTGCAAATGCCGCCCCGCAGGCTCCCCCGGCCGAGGGAGCCCGCGTCGAGCCTTTACTGCTTGCGCTCCTTGCGCAGGGACTGGGTCAGGCGATCCAGCAGCATCGCCAGGATGACCACCGCGATGCCGGCCTCGAAGCCATCGCCCGGACGCAGGCGCTGGATGGCTCGCCAGACCTCGCTGCCCAGGCCATCGGCGCCGATCATGGCGGCGATCACCACCATCGACAGGGCCAGCATGATGGTCTGGTTGATGCCGGCCATTACCGTGGGCAGCGACAGCGGCAGCTGCACCTTGACCAGCTTCTGGCCGCGGGTGGCGCCGTAGGCGTCGGCGGCCTCGATCAGCTCCACCGGTACCTGGCGGATGCCCAGGGTGGTGAAGCGGATGGCCGGCGGCATGGAGAAGATCACGGTGGCAAAGATCGCCGACACCGAGCCGATACCGAAGAACGGGATCGCCGGGATCAGGTAGACGAAGGCCGGCATGGTCTGCATGAAGTCCAGCACCGGCATGATCAGGCGATAGAGTCGATCTGACAGCGCCGCGGCGATGCCCACCGGCAAGGCGATGACCACCGCCACCAGAGTAGCGATGACCACCAGGGTCAGGGTCTCGATCATCGGGTCCCACAGATCGAGGTTCCAGATCAGGCCAAGGCCCAAGACCGCGCCGATGGCGAGCCTGGGGCTTGCCATCTTCCAGCACAGGCCGGCGATGATCAGCAGCAGGGCCCAGTCGGGCAGCCACATCAGGGCGTCATTGAGACCGTCGATACCGGTCTGGGTAATCCGCGAGATGCCGCGGGTGACGGCAGAGTATTCGGTGGTCAGCCAGCTCAGGCCGGTCTCGATCCAGTCACCGAGGGGAATGCGAGGAATCTCGATCGCCATTAGTGGTCTCCTGCCTGTGCCAGTTCATCCAGTACCGCGCCCTTGACCACCACGCCCAGCAGGCGTCGCTCGTCGTCGATGACGGCGATGGGGAAGCTCTTTTCGTTGAACAGCGCGAACAGATTGTGCAGCGGCTCGTCGGGTCCCACGGTGCGGAAGTCCTGGGTCATCACGCTATCCAGTCGATCCTGCCCGCTCTGGATGGCGCTGTTGGCGGCGTCGGCCTCGACCAGTCCCTTGAGCTTGCGATCGCGGCTGGTGACGTAGATCGAGTCCATGGCGTTTTCTTTCATCTTGCGCAGTGCGGTACGCGGGCCGTCGTCCTCGCGGGCGGTGGCACGCACCGGGCGCATGGCGCTCTCGGCGGTCAGCACCCGGGACATGTCGACGCCTTCGATGAAGCGCTCGACGTAGTCGTCGGCCGGCTTGGTCAGGATCTCCTCCGGCGTGCCGATCTGCACCACCTCACCGTCCTTGAGCAGGACGATGCGGTCACCGATGTTCAGCGCTTCGTCCAGGTCGTGGGTGATGAACACCGTGGTCTTCTTCATGCGGTGCTGGAGTTCCAGCAACTCCTGCTGCATATCCTTGCGGATCAGCGGGTCGAGCGCCGAGAAGGCCTCGTCCATCAGCAGCACGGTGGAGTCATTGGCCAGCGCCCGGGCCAGGCCAACACGCTGCTGCATGCCGCCGGACAGCTGATTCGGGTAGGCGTCTTCCCAGCCATTCAGCCCGACCTGGGTCAAGGCGTCACGGGCGGTCTTGGCGCGGGTGTCGGCGTCGATGCCGCGAATCTCCAGCCCGAATTCCGCGTTCTGTTGCACGGTACGGTGGGGGAACAGGGCAAAGTTCTGGAAGACCATCGAGAAGTGACGGCGGCGGCACTCCAGCAGTGCCTTGTCGGAGAGCTGCGGAATGTCCTCGCCGTCGATGATGATCTCGCCTTCGGTGGGCTCGATCAGCCGGTTGAGGCAGCGGATCAGGGTCGACTTGCCCGAGCCTGAGAGGCCCATGATCACCAGCAGTTCGCCTTCATGGACGTCGAAGTCGATGTTCGACAGGCCGAGGGTCTGGCCGGTCTTGTCCAGGATTTCAGGACGCTTGAGCCCTTCATCGCGTAGCTTGAGTGCCTTCTTCGGCTGGTCGCCGAAGACCTTGCTCAGCCCGCGAACCTTGATCTTGACGGATCGGTTCTCGCTCATGGGTAGGGGTGCCTTGTTGGGTTGCGTAAACACGTCCAGCCGGTCGAACGATGAAGGTCGACGTCACGTGCATCCTGGCGTCGGCGTTCATCGTCCAGCGCTGGCGCGGCTGCGTCAGGGGCGGCACTCCTTGCCGCATCCCCACGGCTGAACAGCATGCCAGCTTTCACCGTTGAGGCGCAGAAAGGTGCAATACCCTAAAGGTCTTTGAAAGATCATTCAAATTCAGCATGGGCGCACGTTCACTGAATCGAGAAAGCCCCGGTGGGTGCGGTATTGGGTAGAAGTGGGGGAGAAGCCCATGCCGGAACGGCATGGGCAAGGGGAGCTATTTCCCTGTCGCGCTCCCTGTCGCGGTCAGTATCGGCGCCGCTCAGCGTACCCGCGTCAGCCGGATCAGACGACCGGGATCGCTGTCGGTCAGCAGGTAGATGGCGCCGTCGGGGCCGAGCCGCACGTCGCGGATGCGGCCGACCTCGCCATCCAGCACCACCTCGCGCTCGATGATGCTGTCGCCCTCGAGGCGCAGGCGCAGCAGTCGCTCGCCGCGAAGCCCGCCCGCCAGAAGATCGCCCTGCCAGGCGGGAAATTCTTCACCGCTGACCACGGCGAGCCCGGACGGCGCAAAGCGTCCTTCGAATACATGCACCGGATCGCGCATGCCCGGGGCACTGTCGACGCCCAGCGGCAGGTTGGTGGCGTAGTCGCGTCCGCGGGTCACCTCGGGCCAGCCGTAGTTCTCGCCGGGCAGAATACGATTGAGTTCGTCGCCGGTGCGCGGGCCATGCTCGGTCGACCACAGGGTGCCGTCGGCAGCCTGGGCAAGGCCCTGAGGGTTGCGGTGGCCGATCGAGTAGACCTCGGGGGCCGCGTCATCGTCGAAGCCCGGATTGTCCGGCGCGGGATCGCCGTCTGCGGTCAGCCTGAGCAGGCTGCCGGCGTGGTCTGCCGGGTCCTGGGCGCGGCCTTTGCTGACGCCGCGATCGCCGATGGTCAGCCATAGCAGGCCCTGGTCGTCGAACAGCAGGCGGCCACCATAATGGCGGCCTGGCGTGGAAAAGCGATTCTGCACAAAAATTGGCGTTATCGCGCCCAGGGCGTCGTCCTCGAACCTGACCCGTGATACCGCCGTGGCGTCGTCCGAGTCGCCGTCCTTGCCGGGCTGCGCCCAGCTGAAGTAGAGCCAGTCGTGGGTGCCATCACCGAATTGTGGATGCAGCGCCAGGTCAAAAAGCCCACCCTGGCCGCGATGTGAGACCTGGGGCAGGCCGTCGAGTCTCTGGACATCACCGTCATCCACCAGCGCCAGGGTCCCGGGCTGCTCGGCGACCAGCATGCGCCCATCGGGCAGAAAGGCCAGCGACCAGGGGGTGTCCAGCTCATCGGTGATCAGCTCGAGCGCGACCGGGTGATGAAGCCCCGGCACCTGCTCGGGCAACGACGCCGCCTGGGCGCCTGCAGGCAATGACAATGTCAGCAGGGCGAGGGAAAGGCTTCGCAACATGGAGACTCCGCACGGCAAGTATGGGTTTCCGGTGGCGGACCGCTTCCCAGTCCCGGGCACGCCGAGCGGCGATGGCGTGCCAGGTCGGCGGAGACGCTTTTCCTGCCAACGGCAACAAGCGTTACAGCAGCAGCGCCAGCAGCACCGGTAGATAGATCAAGGATAGCAGTGTGGAACAGAACACCAGGCTCGCCACATAGGCGGGCTCGCGCTGGGACTTCTGGGCAAACAGATAGTTGAACACCGCCACCGGCATGCTCATCTGCAGCACCAGGATCGCCAGTGCCATGGGGGGCAGGTCAAGCCAGATGCCTATGCCCCAGGCCACGCCCGCCGCCAGCGGGATGCGCAAGAGGCTGAACCAGACACCCGAGCGCAGGCTTCTGACCTGGATGCTGGCCAGCGACACCCCCAGGGTGATCAGCATCAGCGGCACGGTGAAGCCTGAAATCAGATCGACGCTGTTCTGCAGCCACAGCGGCAGTTCGGTGTCGGTGAACAACAGCGCGATGGAGATCAGGATGGCGTAGACCGTGGGCGTCTTGACCAGCGACTTCAGCGGATTGCCACGACTGGCCAGCATGGTGCCCAGGGTGAACTGGAACAGCGACACCGTCACCATCACCGTGATGCCGAAGGCGAAACCTGCCTCGCCGAAGGCGTAGAGGATCACCGGAAGCCCCATGTTGCCGGTGTTGGGGTACATGGTGGGAGCCAGCAGTACCCGCCAGTCCTTGCGCAGCACCAGCGCCAGCACGAAGGCCAGCGCGGCCATGGCGCACAGCACCAGGGCGGCCGCCAGCATGGTGCGACCGAAGCTCGAGGCGTCGATCTCGGCGCCCGCCAGCGAGGCGATCACCAACGCAGGCGTACCGATGTTGAACACCAGTTTGGTGACGAAGGCCACCGGATAGTCGAAGCCGCGGCGGATCCAGAAGAATCCGAGACCGGCGCCGGTGATCACCGGCGCCATCACGGCGAAGAGTTGGGCAAACATGCGAGGGGCTATCTCCTTATCGGTCGACACCTGGGGCCTTGGCACCCTGTCGGTCTGGAGTACGCTGCCGGCCAGCGACGCCGACGGCAGGCGCGGCTTGCCGGGCCTGTCGAGAGCGATCGGCCTGGCGCTCCAGCGACATCGTCAAGCGCTCGATCAGGCCCGCCATCAGCCGGTACTCGGCGCCGTCATCCGCCTGTCTTTCAAGCGTCTGCAGCAGCTGGTTGCCGTATTCACGAGCTCTATCTGGCGCGTGGCCTCTGGCGCTGGCGCCGTAGTCGTCGGCGAGGGCGGCGGCGAGGTCGTCAAGGGCGAGGTCGAGCGCGTCACTGCGCCCGCCCAGGCGCCGCCGCAGATTGAGGCTGGCGTAGCCAAGGTCCAGCCCCACCAGGCCCAGCGAAAATAGATAGCGGCGTTCTTCCGGGAGACTGTCGTCGTGCTGGGCGAGCCTGAGTAGGCGGTCCGCCATGGTACCACCGAAGCGTGACTCGGCTTCATGGAAGCTACGCCGGTGAAGCCCGTGGAGGTCGTTCACCGTGGCGCTGACCAGCCGGTGCTTGCGAATGGTGGTGGGGAGTCCTGGCGCCAGGCGAAAGGCCATCACCACGGTGGAGAGCCCGAGCAGCAGGGCGATAGCGCGGCCGAGAAAGCCATCGATGGAAAAGTCCATGCCGTTGCCGGGCATGGTCAGCAGGATGTTGCCGATGGTGAAGGCCAGGCAATAGCCCATCAAGCGGGGGTTGGCGGCGCCCAGCAGACCCAGGAACAAGGGTGGCATGAACACCAGCGCGAGGGTGACGAAGTCGTTGGCCTGGGCCAGCAGTACATGGCCGAACAGCAAGGCGCTGGGCACCGCCGCCAGCATGCCCTTGAGGAAGGTGGCGGCGACCGCTGCCGGATTGTCGCGGGTCGCGAAGAAGGCCGAGAACAGGGTGCCGACCAGCATCGCGATCTGACCATTGTCCCAGGCGGTGTAGCGCCAGACGATAGCCAGCAGGGCGAACACCAGTCCGGCTCGCAGTCCGTTGAGGGCGGCTTCCAGATGATCCCGGTGAAAGGCCAGCGCCGGCGCCTTGAGGCGGCGTTTGCCGGGGGTGTGGATCGCCTCCCGCGCATCGAGGATGACCAGGGCGTGGCCGAGGGCCTCGCGCAGGCCGAGATGGATGCGCCGTTGCAGCAGCGCCTCTGGTGACTCGGTAGTGCGTGTCGGAGCGGGGTCGCTGGTGATGGGCCCACTGGCGCTGCGCCCGCACCGGGCTGTGGTTTGGCCTGGGGTCTGGTCCGAGGCCTGGTCTAGGGCCTGGTCTGGGGCAGGGGCTATGCCCTCGTCCGAGTCTGCGGCCATGCACTGAAGGGCCCTATGCCTGAGCGCCTGCAGCCGCTGGCGGGCCTGGGCCACGCCGCTGCCCTCGGCGCTGCGGCGCAGGTCACTGGCCATGTCCTCGATCAGGCGTTTGGTGGACGATGGCAGCTCGCCGCCGTGGGAGCGCAGCAGTTGCTGGAGCGCGTGGAGGATCGCCAGCAGGCGGGCGGTGCGCACCGTCAGCACATGGCTGGCGCGTAGCCGGCCGATGCCTTCCGGGCCTTCGTAGCGTGCCGCCTGGCTATCGGTTTCCAGCTGGGTCAGGGGTTGCAGACTGGCGGTCAGGGTGGCTTGCAGGGCAGCGATATCGGCGCTGTTGTCCAGGCGCAGGGCGCCGTGCAAGAAGGCCTGATTGACCACCTGATCGGCCAGGCCGGCGAGATGATCACGGACCTGAATCGGCCACAGCAAGGCGCTGACCAGGGTGGCGCAGATGGCCCCCAGCGCCAGCTCCGACAGGCGCGCCACGGCCACCGCGAACAGACCCGTGGGGGCGCTGGCGGTGATGACCACGATCAGCATGGCGGTGACGGCCGCCATGATGCAGCCGAAGGAAGCGTTGTTGCGGGTCACCGAGGCGGCGTAGGCGCACAGGATGATCCAGGCGGTCAGACAGATCAGTGCCGGTGTCGGCGACTGCACGAACAACGACATGATGGCGATGCCGGCGAGGCAGCCGACGACGGTGCCGGTGATCTGGCTGATGCCTTTCTCCAGCACCATGCCGCTCATCGGGCGAATCTGCAGAAAGGCGGCGGAAATCAGCGCCCAGTAGGGACGATCGAGGTCGCACCAGAGAGCAATGTACAGCGCCAGGGCCATGGCCAGGGTGGCCTTGATGGCGAACTTGACCGCACTGGCCGGCGGCGTCAGGTAGGCCTGCCACCATACCGAAAAAGGCATCAGCGAGGCTCGGGCCGGACCCGCACCGTGGCGGTCATGCCGGCGCTCAGGTCGAGGTTCGTCGGCACCTCGTCGAGGGCGATGCGTACCGGAATGCGCTGGGCCAGGCGCACCCAGCTGAAGGTGGGCTCGACCTGGGGCAGCAGCTGGTCGTTGGGGGTGGCGTTGTCATTGGCGATGGCTCGTCCAATGCTGTCGACGTGGCCATCCAGCTCGAGGTTGCCGCTCATCAGACTGACCTTGGCCGGATCGCCCACGGCCAGGGCAGGGCGCTTGGTCTCCTCGAAGTAGGCGGTGACGTAGTAGGAATCTTCCACCACCAGCGCCATGACCGAGGTGCCCCGATTGACGTAGTTGCCCTGAGTGAGCTTGAGGTTGATCAGGTGTCCCGAGGCCGGGGCGGTGACCTCGGTGCGCTCCAGGTCCAGGCGGGCGCTGGTCAGGTCACTGCGGGCCTGATTGAGGGCGGCGGCGGCGACATCGCGGTCACGATTGGCGCTTTCGCGATTCTCGGCGCTGATCGCCTGGCGGCTGAGCTGCTCTCGCCGCGACGCCTCGTGTTCCTTCAGTGCAAGCTCGGCCTCACGCTGGGCGACGATGGCTGAGGCCTTGGCCAGGGCGGCCTGGTAGCGAGCATCGTCGATACGAAACAGCACCTGGCCTTTTTCCACGTGGTCGTTGTCGTCGACCGCAAGGGCGATCACCCGGCCCGAGACGTCGGGTGCCACGGTGATGATGTCGGCGCCGACTCGGGCGTCACGGGTCCAGGGGCTGTACAGATAGTAGCGCCATAGCCACAGTCCGGCAGCCACGGCGGCGGCGACCACCGCCAGGGTGATCAGCACGCGCAGGGTCTTGCGCATTCAGGCGCCTCCGCTGGCAAGCGCACCCCACCAGGCGACCCCGGCAGTGCACAGAACGAAAAGAGAGGTGTCCAGCCACGCCTCGTACCACAGCCGAGAGGTGCCGCATAGGCGGTGCAGGGCGAAGCGCAGTACTGCGGCGAGCAGCAGTCCGATCAGGGCGTAGACCAGCAGTGGGCTGAAATAGATACCGCCAAGCGCGACTTCCTTGAGCGCCATGCTGGGCCTCCCCGGGATTCAACCGTGCGGTTGTGAATCGTGTAACCGAGACCAAGCGTAGCAAACATGCAAGCAAGGCGGGAGGGGCTCACCCCGCCTGACGGCGGGGCAGGGCGGTGGTCTCCAGGGCTCGCCAGGCGTCCGGCACGGCGTCGCGCAGATGGTCGAGCAGGGCGCTGACCTTGCGCGGCTGATGGCCGAAACCGTAAAGCAGGGTCACCGGCAGCGGTGCCAGCGACCAGTCTTCCAGGCAGCGCACCAGTTCGCCGGGGTGATGGCATTCGCGGGCTTCGGTGGTCCACACCGGCAGGATGCCGAGCCCGCGACCCCGGGCGATGGCGTCGATATGCAGCATCGACTGGTCGACGCGAAAGCGTGACGCCGGTGGCTGGAAGTGCACCGTGCCGCCGTGACGGTGGGACAGGGTGATGCCGCCCTGACTGTCGCCCATCAGGTCGATCCAGGCGTGATGGCCAAGGGCGTCGGGAGCCTCCGGGGTACCGTGCTTCGCCAGATAGTCCGGATGAGCGTAGATGCCGCGCTCCAGCGCGCCGAGGCGCTCCTGGCGCAGGTTGCCCTCGTCGGTTTCGCCAAGCCATACGCAGATGCCCTGGAAGTCGGGGTCCCGTGGCGCCGTTTCGCCGGTACTCAGCGTCAGGCGTATCGCCGGATGACGTTCCAGAAAGGTCTCCATCACGCCGCCCAGCCAGCTTCGCGTCAGGGTGCGATGGGCTTCGACATGAAGCTCGCCGCTGACGTCCTCGCGCAGGCTGTCCAGGGTGCGCTGACCCTGTTCGGCGAGTTCCAGGATTTCCCGACTGATCACGTAGTAGCGCTGTCCGGCCTCGGTGGGCAGGAGCTGGTTGGCCTGACGCTTGAGCAGCGGTTGGCCCAGCCGCGACTCGAGCTGGCTGATTCGCCGGCTCAAGGTCGACTTCGCCAGACCCAGTTGGATGGCGCTCTGGGTCAGGCTTCCGGTCTCCATGACGCGGTTGAAGGCAAGCAGTTCGTCGAGATCTGGCATGGCATCACGCAAGCGGGAAGAGGGGCAACACGAACCGCCAGTATGCCACGGGATCGTGCGGATGAAAATCATTCTCCCTTGTGCTGGCGGCCTCTACCGCATGCCAGCCGTGCACGTCCTGCGCGTGGAGCGACGCAAGCCGGGGGGCGAGCGAATCAGGCAGGCAAGACAGGCAGACAAGACAGGCAGGCAAGACAGCCAGGCCAGACAGGCAAGCCAGCTTCGGGAGGGGGTTGCGAGAGTTGCAACGTCACGTTCACGGGCAATTGTGCAACTTTGATGGAAGAATCTAAATGATAAATATTCACATTCATTGTTGTGCGCAGGTCGTCTCGACCCAGGGCGGCGGTCCTGAAACGCCAGCCATTGCGCGTGCCACCGGGTGGCTTGCCACCCCTTTTCGGAGTCATGAAGAAGATGTTGCCTCAGCGCTTGTCAGCTCAACCTCTGTCATCTCGCAGCCTGCCACCTCGTTCCCTGTCGCTTCACCCTCTATCGCTTCACATTCGCCGCCTGGCGGCGGGGCTGTCGGGGATCGCCCTGTGTGGCGCAGTGCCGGCGCTCGGCGCCGAAGACATGGCGCTTGATGACGTGGTGGTCACCGCCTCAGGCTTCGATCAGAGCGTGGCCGATGCGCCGGCCTCGATCAGCGTGGTGACCCGGGAGGATCTGGAGAAGCGCTACTACCAGGACGTCACCGACGCCCTGCGTGACGTGCCCGGGGTGATCGTCACCGGCGGCGGTGGTGGCGACAACGGTTACGACATCAGCATGCGCGGCATGCCCGCGGAGTACACCCTGCTGCTGATCGACGGGCGCCGCGTCAGTACTCGTGAGACCCGCCCCAACGGCAGCGCCGGCTTCGAGCAGGACTGGCTGCCGCCGCTGCAGGCCATCGAGCGCATCGAGGTGGTGCGTGGTCCCATGGCCACCCTGTACGGCTCCGATGCCATCGGTGGGGTGATCAACGTCATCACCCGCAAGGTGGCCGATGAGTGGCACGGCAACCTGCAGCTCGACACCATGCTGCAGGAAGACAGCGCGTCCGGCGACAGCCGCCAGGCCAACTTCTATACCTCTGGTCCGCTGGTCGAGGGGCTGGCCGGGCTGACCCTCTACGGCCGTGCGACCCAGCGCGATGAAGACAATATTCTCTATGGCTACGAGGACAAGCAGGTCCAGAGCCTGACCGCGAGGTTGTCGCTGACACCCAGCGTCAACCACGACCTGGCGCTGGAGGCCAGTCGCACCGAGCAGCAGCGCGAGGCGCTGGTGGGCAACAGCGTCGATCCGGACGGTTGTCTTGGCGCCTGTGAGGACAGCTTCGACGACTATACCCAGGAGTACGTCGCTCTGACCCATACCGGGCGTTTTTCCTTCGGCACCAGCGAGACCTATGTCCAGCGCGAGGTGTCCGAGAACGAGACCCGCGAGATGGAGATCACCAACACCAACGCCAAGTCGAGCCTGGTGGTGCCGCTCGGTGCCCATATCGTCACCGTCGGCGCAAGCTTCGAGGAAGAGGAGCTGGACGATCGTACCTCGAATCAGATATCGGATCTCACCAATGTCCGCAACAGCCAATGGGCGCTGTTCGCCGAGGACGAATGGATGCTGCTCGACGACTGGTCGCTGACCGGTGGCGTGCGCATGGATCATGACGAGAACTACGGCTCCGAGATCAGCCCACGGCTTTACAGCGTGTGGCACATGACCCAGGACTGGACCCTCAAGGGTGGTGTGTCCACCGGCTATCGCTCGCCGGACCTCAGGGAAATCACCCCGGACTGGGGCCAGGTCAGCCGCGGCGGTAACGTTTACGGCAACCCGGATCTCGAGCCGGAGACCTCGCTCAACAAGGAGCTGGGCCTTCTCTATAACGGGGCTGGCGGGTTGTCGGCCAGCGCCACGCTTTTCCACAACGACTTCGACGACAAGATCACGCGGATCGAGTGCCCGGCCGACGTCTGTACCGATGGCCCGAACCAGTACGGCAGCAATCCCACCTATCAGGTCAACGTCGACGAAGCGGTCACCCAGGGGGTGGAGCTGTCGCTGTCGACGCCGCTTGGCGACTCGCTCGAGCTGTCGGCGAGCTACACCTACACCGACTCCGAGCAGAAGAGTGGCGAGTACGAGGGCGAGCCCCTGACCCAACTGCCCGAGCACGAGTTCTCGGCCAGTCTCGACTGGGAGATCAACGATCGCCTGTCCCAGTGGACCCGGGTCACCTACCGTGGCGACGAGAGTCAGCCCACCACCGGCCCATCCCAGAGTGAAATCGTCGCGCCGGACTACACCTTCGTCGACACCGGCCTTGGCTATCAGTTGACCGACGCCGCCCGCGTCAACGTCGGCATCTACAACCTGTTCGATGAAGACATCGACTACGACGAGTATGGCTACGTCGAGGATGGCCGCCGGCTGTGGCTGGGGCTGAACGTCGATTTCTGATCCTCTGAGGGACCAAGGGAAGAAATGAGAATGCCTGTCCGCCATGATCGAACGCATCGTTGCGCGAGCCTGGACGAGAAGGGCAGGTATTCTCAAACGAGATTGATTACTATAAGCGTCAATAGTGATGCCCCGCCCTGGTGCGGGGGAACCGACAAGGAAGATGAGCATGCGTGGAATGTCACCCCTGGCCCGAGGCGCCGTCGCGCTGGGCCAGAAAGTAGGTCCGGGGATTGGCCTGGCACTCGGACTCTGTCTGGCCACCCTGGGGGCGGCCAGCGCCCAGGAGGAGCCTCGCGTCCTCGACACCGCCTTCGGTGAGGTCGAGATCCAGGGCCAGCCCGAGCGGGTTGTCACGCTCTACGAAGGGGCACTGGACACCTCCCTGGCCGCCGGGGTGACGCCGCTTGGCGCGGTGGCGACCCGCGCCGCCGAGGACGTGGCCGACTACCTGAAGGATGAGGTGCCCGATATCCAGATCGTGGGCACCGCCGGCGAGGTCAATGTGGAAGCGGTGGTCGGTCTCGAGCCGGACCTGATCCTGGCTTCCTCGCGACTGTCCGAGGATACCTACGCGCTGCTGTCGCAGCTTGCTCCCACCGTGGTACCGGCGACTGAGGGCTTCGACCCCGAGGCCTGGAAGGACGAGGCGCGGCTGTTCGGCAGGGCGCTGGGCCACGAAAGCGAGATCGATCGCACCATCGAGACGGTCGAAGCGCGCGCCGCCGAGCTCGCCGCTACCTTCGAGGCACAGACGTCCCAGGACAACGCCTTCCTGATTCGCTGGATGCCCCAGGGGCCGCTGGTGATGTCCACCGAGCTTTTCACCACCGGCCTGCTCGCCGCCGCCGGCCTCGACGTCCAGGACGATCAGCTGGTGCCGCAGGGACGGCCCCACAGCGACCCGCTGAGCCTGGAGGCGCTGTCCCGGGTCGACGGTGACTGGCTGTTCGTCGCGACCCTGGACGCCAACGGGGCCGAGGCGCTGGATCAGGCGATGCAGAGCGACGCCTTCAAGCGTCTGGCGGTGGTCGGCAACGACCGTGTGGTGGCGGTGGACGGCCAGTTGTGGACCAGTGCCAGCGGTCCCATCGCTGCCCAGGCGGTGCTCGATGACATCGAGCAGGCCCTGGAGGGCGTCGTGACACCGTGAGTGCAGAGCGCAGCGTACCCGCAGGAATCCTGTTCGGCCTTGTCGTTCTGCTTGGGCTCGCCATCATGGCGAGCCTTGTCGTGGGTGCCGGGGAGATCGGTCCGGTGCCGTCGTTTCAGGCGCTGCTGGGCCTGGGCAACGAGGAGGCACGCTTCGTGGTGTGGGACCTGAGGCTGCCGCGGACCCTGGTCGGCCTGGTGGTCGGGGTGGCGCTGGGCGTCTCCGGTACCCTGCTGCAGTCGATCACCCGCAATCCCCTGGCCGAGCCGGGCCTGCTCGGCGTCAGCGCCGGCGCCGCCTTTGCCGTCGCGCTGATGTTGCTGCTGGGTGGCAGCCTGCTGGAGCTGCGCATCGGCGTGGCCCAGTTGGGGGCCTTGCTCGGCTGTCTGTGTGTGCTTGGGGTCAGCCGCATCCGTGGGCTCGGCGCCGATCCGGTGCGCCTGGTGCTGGCAGGGGCGGCCTTTTCGGGGCTGCTTGGAGCGATGACCTCGTTGATCCTGATCACCGACCGGCGCGCCGCCGACGAGATTCGTTTCTGGGTGGTGGGTAGCCTGTCGGGACGGCGGCTCGACGACTTGCTGGCGGTACTGCCCAGCATGGCGCTGGCGGCGTTGGTGCTGGTGATGGTGGTGCGGCCGCTGGCCAGCCTGGCGCTGGGCGAGCGCGCCAGCGCCGGTCTCGGTCACCATCCGGGGCGACTGCGGCTATTGGCCATCATGATCGTCGCCCTGCTGGTGGGCGGGGCCACCGCCATCGCCGGGCCGATCGCCTTCGTCGGCCTGGTGGTGCCCTTTATCGCCCGTGCCATCGCCGGCCCGGAGCTGCGTCGCACCCTGTGGCTGTGCCTGCCGCTGGGGCCTCTGCTGGTGCTGACCGCCGATGTGATCTCGCGCCGCCTGGTGGCGCCCTCGGAGATGCCGCTGGGGGTGCTGACCGCGCTATGCGGGGCGCCGGTGCTGATCAGCGTCGTTCGCGCCCGCCGTCTGCCGAGCCTGTGACCATGCTGGATGATCGTTCCTTGTCTGCCGCCGCCACCCGCTCGTCGGATGAATATCGCGACTGTCACGACCGCCGCGATGCCAGCGACACCCCCGACGGCATGTGGCTGCTGCGTGGTGGGCGGTTCAGCCTGCTGGTCGATCGACGCCAGCTTTTTGGCGCCCTGTTGCTCGCTGTCTTGCTGGTCGGGGCGAGCCTGGCCTATCTGTGCCTCGGCGAGAAACCGCTGTCGCCGGGTAAAATCTGGGCGGTCATCAATGGACAGGGCGCGATGCTCGATACCTTCGTGGTGGAACAGCTACGCCTGCCACGGCTGTTGGCGGCGCTTGCCAGCGGTGCCGCCTTTGGGCTGTCGGGGTGCCTGATGCAGACGCTGGCGCGCAACCGTCTGGCCACGCCCGGCATCATCGGCATCGACAACGGCGCCACCGCCTTTGCGGTGGCCTCGGTGGTGGGGATGGGCTTGAGCCTGGCGCCTTCTGCCATGGCGTTGACCGGGGCGGCCACCGCAGCGGCCCTGACTTTCGGTCTGGCCGCCGGGGGCGGTGCAAAAGGCGGTGCCAAGGGCTATCGCTTTATCGTCGCCGGCATCGGCGTCGGGGCGATCTTCGCCGCGGTGACCCAGCTGATACTGTCGCGTGCCGCCATCGATGCGGCCAACGCCGCCTACCCCTGGACCGTGGGCACCCTGAACTCACGGCCGGCCGGAGCCGTCGTCGTTCTCGCCATCGGTCTTGCGCTGCTCACCCCGGTGGCGCTGTGGCTGTCGCGCTCGCTTAGCCTGATGCGTTTCAGCGACGCCGTGGCACTCGGCCTGGGAACGCCGCTCAGGCGTCGCAGGCTGCAGGTGCTGGTGGTATCGGTGGCGTTGACGGCGCTGGCGGTATCGGTGGCGGGGCCGGTCGGCATGGTGGGGCTTTTGGGTCCGGAAATCGCGCGCCATCTGTGCGGCAACCGTCAGGTCCCGCTGACCGCTGCGGCCCTGGCTGGGGCGGCGGTGATGGTACTGGCCGACCTGGCGGGACGATTGATGCTGGCGCCGCTGGAGCTGCCGGTGGGCATCGTCACCGCCGTGGTCGGTGGCCCCTGGCTTCTGTGGATACTGATTCGCCGCTGAATTCATATTGACCCGCTCCCGGGCCAATGGCGGCCGGGGGCGCTTGTGCAAGGGGACCTTGATGTCACTGACGCTGTCTTCACGATCCGATGGGATTCCCCGGGCTGAGGTGGCTTCGCACCCGGATTCGGGCCAGCAGCGGGACACCGCAGTGCCGCATCCCTATGTGGTCGAGGATCTGGTGCTCTGCCACGGCCGTCACAAGGTCATCGATGGTCTCGACCTGACGATCCCGCGGGGCAAGCTCACCGCCATCGTCGGCCCCAACGGCTGCGGCAAGTCGACGCTGCTGGCCGGGCTGTCCCGCCTGCATGCACCAAGTGGCGGGCGCGTCTGGCTCGAAGGCCAGGACCTCAAGCGGTTTGCGGCGCGCAAGCTGGCCCGCTGCATCGCCCTGTTGCCCCAGGAAGCGTCGGCCCCGGAGGGGCTGAGCGTCAGCGACCTGATTCGCTTCGGGCGCCAGCCCCACCAGGCCTGGTATCGCCAGTGGAGCGAGGAGGACCAGGCGGTGGTGGCGCGCGCCATCGCCGCGGCGGGGCTTGAGGACCTGGCCGAACGCGCCCTCGATACCCTGTCCGGCGGTCAGCGCCAGCGCGCCTGGATCGCCATGACCATCGCCCAGCAGACACCGATCATTCTGCTCGACGAGCCCACCTCGGCGCTGGATCTGGGCCACCAGCTGGAGGTCTTCGAACTGCTGCATCGGCTGGTGGAGCGAGGGCGTACGGTGATCATGGTGGTCCACGATCTTTCCAGCGCCTGCCGCTACGCCGACCATCTGATCGCCATGCGCGATGGGCGCCTGGTGGCAGAGGGCGAGCCGGAAAAGGTGGTGACGCCGGCACTGGTCAGGCAACTCTATGACGTGGACTGCTCGCTGGTGGAAGACCCGCTGACCGGCAAGCCATTGCTGGCCGGGCTTAGTCGGAGAGCTTAATCGTCGGCAGGTCTTGGTCGGCAGGTCTTGGTCAGAAGGGCCTAGTTGGCGCGAGGCCTAGTCGCCAGGTCTTGGTCGGCAGGGCCTGGTTGGCGCGAGGCTTAGTCGGCGCGAGGCATAGTCGGCGGCGGGTCATGGTCGGCGGGGCCGAACGGAAATGCAGGCCTTGAGGGAAGCGAATTCGGGGAGCCAGACGCAACACACCCGGCGCGAAGGCCGGGTGTGTTCTCTGGCTGACGGGCGCTGCTCGTCAGCTTCGGATCGCTCTTAGTTGGTAGCGTCCTGAGCGGCGTCCTGGGCATTGTCGCCCGCGCCTTCGATGGCGTTGCCGGCGCTGGTCAGAGCGTTGGCGGTAGCAGACTTGGTGGTCTGCCAGGCGCTCTGTGCGCCTTCCTTGGTGTCCATCCAGGCCTGCTGAACGCTGGACTTGGTCTGGTTCCACCAGGTGTCGGTGTATTCGGGCAGCTGGGACACCTCGTCCTGAGTCATGTCCAGATGAACGCTGTACTCGATGTTGTCGAGGCTGTCGCCGTTGGCAGTCTGCACGGTGAAGTTGCCGGTTTCGACCACATACTCGCTGCCGCCGAGGTCAAGCAGGTCGCCCGCTTCGACGACGATGGCGCGGACCTTCATGTCATTGTCGAGAAGGATGTCCTCGACTTCGCCCACTTCATCCTCGCTCGAACCCTTGGCGAAAACGTCGGCGTCCATCAGCTCATCGGCGGAGTAGAGGCCCTGAGCCTGCTGCTGGTTACCGGCGCCATTATTCTGAGCGGTGTTCTGCTCGGCGAAGGCGTTGGTGCCTACGGCCATGGTGCCGGCGAAGACGGTGCTTGCGATAGCGGTAGTCAGCAGATTCTTGCGGATCATTCCATTTCTCCTTCTCGCGGATGGTTCCAGCGATGTCATCGGTCGCAGCGGGTTCCTGTGCTGCGACTTGCGATGTTGCACGAATCATTGTGGAGGTTATGTACAAGATTTCAAGCCAGTCTTGTGAAAGAAACATGCAAGGCTCTGTTGCCTATCGATGACGCCACCACAGAGCTTGTTTCAAACGTGCTCGAGAGAGCCGACCTGGCGCTATTTCAGGGATGATCCCTGTTTGAAAAGTCAGGTGCGCATGCGGCTTTCCATGGTGTGTTGCCTCTGGGACAATACCGGCCGCTTGCCCGCATTATCATGGCCAGGGCGACGATCGACACCGTATAAGCGGTGCGAAAGCGCCGTCCGGCCCGCCCCTCGAGGTCCTGTTTCGTGGAATTGTTGAGCGTCGTCTTTCGTCATTATCGCTGGCCCTTTATCGGCGTCATGCTGCTGAGCCTTGCCAGTGCCGGACTGGGTATCGGCGCCATCGCCTTTATCAACCGCCGCTTGATCGAGGTGTCCGGAGATGCGCTCGGCGTGCTGCCGCAGTTTCTCGGGGTGATCGTGGCATTGCTGGCCGTGACTCTGGCCTCTCAGCTGGCCTTGACCACCCTGGGTCATCATTTTGTCTATGGCCTGAGAGGCCGTCTGGTCAAGCAGATCCTCGATACCGATATCGAGCGCCTCGAACGCCTGGGCAGCGCCGAATTACTGGCCAGTCTGTCCAGCGATATCCGCAATATCACCATCGCTTTCGTACGCCTGCCCGAGCTGGTTCAGGGCATCGTGCTGACGCTGGGCTCGGCGTTGTATCTCGGCTGGCTGTCCCCCGGACTGCTGTTGGTCACCGCGCTGTGGGTCACGCTGACCATGGCAGGAGGGGCCTGGCTGGTAGGGCGGGTCTATCGCCATCTGGCCCAGGTTCGGGCGACCGAGGATTCGCTCTATCGCGACTATCAGGCGGTCATCGATGGACGCAAGGAACTGGCGCTCAATCGCGCCCGGGCGCGAGCCCTGTTCGAGGACACCTACGATCGTGATGCCCGCCGCTATCGTCACCACGTCATCCGCGCCGACACCTATCACCTGAGCGCGGTCAATGTCTCCAATATCATGATGCTCGGCGCCATCGGGGTGGTGTTCTATCTGGCCAATGGCCTTGGCTGGGCCACCACCGAGGTGGCGGCAACCTTCTCGTTGACCTTGTTGTTCCTGCGCACCCCGCTGATCTCGGCGGTGGGCGCACTGCCGACGCTGCTAAGCGCCCAGGTGGCCTTCGACAAACTGCGTGGACTCGATCTGGCCGAGGCCAAGGGCGACTTCGGGGTGCAGGAGGCAGATGGCGAGCGCTGGCAGCGGTTGCACCTTGAAGGCGTGGCCTTTCGCTACCCCGAGCCCGCTAAAGCGTCCGACGAAGAAGACGGGGCAGGGCGAGCGTCGAAAGGCCCGGGCTTCGCCGTGGGGCCGCTGGACCTGACCCTGCGGCGTGGCGAGCTGGTATTTCTGATCGGCGGCAACGGCAGCGGCAAGTCGACCCTGGCGAAGCTGCTGACCGGTCTCTACCGGCCCCACCAGGGGCGTCTCTTGATCGACGACCAGGAGGTGGGGGCCGATGAGCTGGGCGCCTATCGCCAGCGCTTTTCCGCGGTGTATACCGACTTCCACCAGTTCGACACCCTGATAGGCCCTGGCGGTGACAAGGCCGACCCCGCGCTGGTCGAGGACTGGCTCGAGTACCTGGCGATGCGCGAGAAGCTTCACTTCGACGGCCAGCGGGTCACCAACCCGGAGCTGTCCCAGGGGCAGCGCAAGCGGCTGGCGCTGTTGATGGCGGTGGCCGAGGAGCGAGATATCCTGCTGCTCGACGAATGGGCCGCCGACCAGGACCCGCAGTTCCGACGGGTGTTCTATCGTGAGCTACTGCCGCGACTCAAGGACATGGGCAAGACGGTGTTCGCCATCAGCCACGACGACCACTACTTTCAGCACGCCGACCGGTTGTTCGAGATGCGCGCAGGGCAGCTTGTCGAACTCACCGGGTCCAGCCGCGAGGCCGCCAGTCGTGACGCCGTGGCCCGGCTCGATCCGCTGTAGGGCGATTCGCTCTGCCGGTAGAGCGCTCTCGCCACCATCCAGCGATTCGTTCACAACCCCTGCCTGACATCCTTGGGCCCCGTCCATGGCTGGCTCGGGCCTTCGCCTGCCTGCGGTTGACGGGACGCTCTGGTGTCGCTGATGGCGCGAGGTGGTTTCGCAGTCCTTGATCGACATCGGCCTTTGGCGGGATTTCTGTAAATGAAAGATGGTCTTGATTGCGTGTAAAAATGAAAACAATTAGCATATCGAGCATGTTTCACGAACGTTCAACGTCGTTCGTTGTCGTCTTCGATGCGCTCCGAGGCCTACCGCATGCAACCCGCCAGTCCCCGTCCATCCGCCAGCCCACGGTTCACTGACTTCCTGCCCGGTAGTCCTGTCTCCCGTCGCCCGCTTGCCATCGCCGTGCGCCTCGCGCTGGGGCTGGCCCCGCTTGCCGGGGCGGGGATGGCGTTTGCCCAGGAGGAGGCGGTCACCGAGGTGACGAGCGACACCATGGTGGTGAGCACCTCGGCGCTGAAGGTCGAGACCCCGGTGCTCGAGACGCCTCGTGCTACCTCCCAGGTCTCCCGCGAGGAACTCGATAACCGCCAGGTCAACAAGTACGACGAGGTGCTGCGCTACCGCAGCGGTGTGGTATCCCAGCCGTTCGGCCAGGACAACAAGGCCGAGTGGTTCTATATTCGCGGCTTCAATGGCGAGGACTCACTGTACCAGGATGGCCTGCGTCAGTTTCGTGAGGGCGGCTACTTCTGGTGGAGCACCGAGACCTTCGGCCTCGAGAGCGTCGAACTGCTCAAGGGGCCGGCCTCGATCCTCTATGGCGAGGCGCCTCCCGGGGGTGTCATCAACGCCATCAGCAAGCGTCCCACCGACGAGCCTCAGGGGCTGATCGAATTGCAATACGGCAGCGACGACCACGAGCAGGTGGGCGTCGACGTCTCGGGGCCTGTGGCAGGGCGCGATGATGTGCGCTATCGCATGGTCGGACTGTTCCGCGAGAATGATGGCCAGATCGAGGACACCGACAATCAGCGGGTCTATCTGGCGCCGAGCCTGGAGCTCGATCTGTCGCAGGATACCAGCGTCACCTTCCTGGCCAGCTACCTGAAGGACCACGGCACGCCTACCAACGGCTTCAAGCTGCCCTACGGCACCGTGGATAACACCCCCTTCGGCAAGCTCGACCCCGAGGACAACCTGGGAGAGCCGGACTACGAGCGCCAGGAACACGAGCAGTGGGCGCTGGGCTACGAACTGTCCCACCGTCTCAACGATACCTGGGACATCGAGCAGAACTTCCGCTACAGCCACCTGGACCTGCTCGAGCGCGACGTCTATGTGTCCTACCTGCTGGACGACCGCAACGCCCAGCGCGGCCTGACCTATCGCGACGGCGACTTCGACGCGGTCACGGTGGATACCCGCGCCATCGGCCGCTGGTACAGCGATCGCACCGAGAACACCCTGCTGGTCGGCGTCGACTACCAGGATCTGGATATCGACTACGACAACTACGACGACTTCGCCTTCGGTTCGCCTTTCGACATCTTCGATCCGGAGTACGGAAACTTTACCCCGAGTTCCAGAAACGGAACCGATCACGAGGAAGGCAAGGAACAGCTCGGCTTCTATGCCCAGAACCAGCTTCGCCTGGATGACCGCTGGATCTTCCTGGCCGGCCTGCGTCATGACAGCGTGGACGTGACCAACCGCATCGATGGTGAGGATAACGGTGGCGGCAGCGAGGACGAGACCACCTTCTCCGGTGGCGTGATGTACCTGGGTGACTACGGCATCTCGCCCTACTTGAGCTACAGCGAGTCCTTCTCACCGCAGATCGGCACCGATCCGGATGGTCGCGCCTATCGTCCCAGCGAGGGCGAGCAGTGGGAAGTCGGCGTCAAGTATGCCCCGGACTGGCTGGATGGCTATATCACTGCTGCCGTGTTCGACCTCGAGGAAAGCGATACCCTCTATACCAGTGGTGAGTCGGCCAACCGCCAGGGCGGTGAGCGCGAGTCTCAGGGTTTCGAGATCGAGGGGGTGGGCTATGTCACCGACGACCTCAAGGTCACCGCCGCCTACACCTATACCGACGTACGCGTCGATATCAGTCGTGAGGAGCGCGACCTGCGCGCCGGCCTGATCCCGCGTAACCAGGCCTCGTTGTGGTTGGACTATGCGGTCCCCGGCGCCTTGCACGGTCTGAACCTGGGGGGCGGTGTGCGCTATGTGGGCGAGACCAAGGACAGCCCGCGCTACTCTGATGCCACGGTGGACTCCTACACCCTGTGGGACGCCAAGGTCAGCTATGACATCACGCCCCAGTGGACCGCCCAGGTCAACGTCAACAACCTGACCGACGAAGAGTACGTTTCAGGCTGCGAATACTGGTGCTACTACGGCGAGGAGCGCAGCGTGGTCGGCAGCATCAAGTACCGCTTCTGATCCAGTGGCGGGCTTCCAGCCCCGCTGATCAACTCTCTGAATCGAGACGCCCGACCGGTTTTCCTGGTCGGGCGTCTTGGCATGGAGGCTGCCGGTAGAAGGGCTGCGGGCCTAGGCGGGGCGAGTGCTATCGCTATTCCTATCTTTCTATAGCCATATCTCTCTATCTTTCTATCTTTCTATCTCTCTATCTCTCTAGCTCTCTATCTCTCTAGCCCAGGCCCCGGCCGCCCTCCGTCGTTACCCCGGCCCGGGCCAGGCGCTCGTCGTCGGCGACGTCGCTAAAGCGCTCGAGCAACAGCTTGAGTTTTGGGGTGATCCAGCGTTCGCAGAAGGGCCGCGACGGGTCACTGTAGAAGTAGTCCTGGTAGTCCTCCTTCGAGGCGCGAAAGTCCACCAGCGGCAGTACTCGGGTGAGAAGGGGCGCGTCGAAGTCATCCTGCAACTGGGCCAGGGTGTCTCGAGCAGAAGCTGCCTGAGACTCGGTCAGCACATAGACCGCCGAGCGATAGCGGTCGCGGCGCTGGTGGTCTGCGGTGGCCCGGTGGGTGTAAAGGTGGATCTCGATCAGCACGTCCAGGGGCAGGCGAGAGGGGTCATAGTCCACCACCACGGCTTCATGAAAGTCCGAGTGCTCGCCGTCGGCGGCGACCCAGCCCTGGTGGACGGATTCGACCCCGCGCAGCGACTGATAGACCGCCTCCAGGCACCAGTAGCAGCTACCGCCGAGGGCCAGGCGGGCGAGGGAAGGGCGGAGCAGGGGCAGGCTGTCGTGCATCGGGATTCCCTCGTTGGCGGAGCGGCTTTGTCACCGAAGACGCCTTTAGCTTACAACTTTCGCAACCCCCACATGAAGTAGCTGCCGCCGATCAGCGAGGCGACCAGGCCTGCCGGGATCTCTTGGGGAAACAGCAGCTGGCGGCCGACCCAGTCGGCCAGCACCATCAGCAGCGCCCCGATCAGCGCCGCCCCGGCCAGGTGCGCGCGAGCCCGGGACAGCCCCATCAGACGCGCCATATGAGGCGCCAGCAGGCCGACAAAGGACAACGGACCGACGATCAGAGTGGCCACCGCAGTCAGTATCGCCACCGTCGCCAGCAGGCCCAGGCGGGCACGCTCGACGTGGATCCCGAGTGCCTTGGCGGTGGCAGCGCCCAGCGGCAGGATATCCAGCCAGCGAGTCAGGGCCTGGGCGGCGACGGCGGCCAGCGCCCCGATACCTAGTACCACCAGCGCCGAGACCGGGTCGACGTAGTAGGTCGACCCTGACAGCCAGGCGATGACCTGCTGGCCACGTGGGTCTCCGCCGGCCAGCACGATGGAGCGCACCGCGTCGAACAGCGCGGTGATCGCCACGCCGCTGAGCAGCAGGCGTTCTGGTTGGAAGCCGCTGGCGCGATTGAGCGCCACCAGCACGCCGAGCACGACCAGCGCGCCGACGGTGCCGGCGCCCACCAGCGTCAGGTTGCTCGGCGCTGGCACCAGGAAGATGGTGAGAATCAGCGCAATCGCCGCACCACCGCTGATGCCCAGCAGTTCCGGGCTCGCCATGGGGTTGGCGGTGACTCGCTGGATCAGGGTGCCGGCGATGGCCAGCAGGGCGCCGCTACCGGCGGCGGCGAAGATGCGCGGCCAGCGCCAGTCGAGAACGTCACCGTCGAGGCTCGACGACCAGCCGCTGTTGGACTGGCCGATCAGAATGCCGGCCAGGGCCGCCAGGGCCAGCAGCACGGCGAGCACCAGCAGCAGGCGCCCTGGTGCCTCGGCACGCAGGGCCTGCGGGTTCGAGCTGGGCGGTGGACGCCGGGCGGTCAGGCGCAGGCGCGGGATCAGCCACAGCAGCAGCGGTGCCCCCAGGGCGGCGGTGGTCGCCCCGGTGGGCAGCAGGGTAGGCAGGGCGTCGACGCCGCCCTGGAGCACCAGGTCGGTGATCGCCAGCAGCAGCGCGCCGAACGCGATCGACCAACCCAGCCGCGCCGGCAGACGCCGGGCGCCGGCCATGCGCGCGATATTGGGCGCCGCCAGGCCGATAAAGCCGATGATGCCGACCACCGCCACCACACAGCCGGTGATGAAGACCGCGAGCCCCAGCCCGCCCAGGCGCAGCCACTTGAGCGAGACGCCGAGGCTGCGTGCGCTGGCGTCATCCAGTTCCAGCAGCGCCAGCGGGCGCAGCAGCCAGATGGCCAGGGCGCCGGCGATCGCCAGACGCGGCAACAGGTAAAGCGCGCCGTCCCAGCCGTTCTGGGCCAGCGAGCCGGCGCCCCACACCAGCACCCCCTTGAGCGCCTCCTGGTTGAACAGCAACAGCACCACCGCCAGGGCGCCGAAGTAGAGGTTGACCACCAGGCCGCCGAGTACCACGACGCCGGGTGACAGGCCGCGGCGCCAGCCGAGGGCGAACACCAGACCCATGGCCAGGCCACCGCCGGCCAGCGCCACCCACTCGCGGCCCAGCACCAGCAGGCCAGGCGCCATCAGGGTGGCGACCATCAGTGCCAGGTTGGCGCCGCTGGCCACCCCCAGGGTAGTGGGGGCGGCCAGTGGATTGCGCAGCACCTGCTGCATCAGCACCCCGGCCAGCCCCAGGGCGCCGCCGGCGCTCAGCGACATCACCAGGCGCGGCCACCAGCTATAGTGCAGCACCAGCGTATTCGGGTCTGACGGGGCGGTGGCGCCGAGCGCCCCTGAATCGGTCAGAGCAGCAAGCGCCGCCTGTGGGCCGCCCAGCTCGGCCAGGGAGTAGAAGGCGGCCAGCATGCAGGCCACCGCCAGCACCAGGCCGGTGATGCCCAGCGCGGAGGTACGGCGGACGCGGGATTCAGCGGCGAGCATCGGTATTTCCTTGTGCCTGATCCGGTGTGGTGGCCTTTTCGTTGGTGTCGCGAGCGCTGGTGTCAGGAGCGCTGGTATCGGAAGCGCTGGTGTCGGGAGTGTGGGTATCGGGAGCGCGGGTATCTGGCATGTTGCTGGAGAGGGCGTCACCCAGCAGGGTGGCAAAGCGCCTGGCCGAGGGCAGGGCGCCGAAGCTCCACACCGGTGGCAGGGTGACGACGTCGTCGCGCTGGACGCTGCCCAGATGGCGCCACAGGCCACTGTCGGCCAGCGCCTCGCGGACCCCTGCGATATAGGGTTCGACCACCACGATGCGGGCCTCGGGATAGTTGGCCAGCTGTTCGATGCCGATCAGGCTGAAGCCCCAGGCGTTGGTGGTGCCCTGCCAGGCGTTGGTCAGGCCCATGCGCTTCAGCACCGCCTGGTAGAGGCTGTGCTCACCGAACAGGCGCACGTGGCGTTCATCCATGAACTGGAGCAGCAACAGCGGGCGGGTGTCCTCGGGCAGTCGAGCGGCGATGTCCGCGATGTAGGCCTCGGTCTCCTCGATCAGCGCCTCGGCGGCGTTTTCGCGATCCACCAGTTCGCCGAGCTGTCGGGTCAGCGCCAGAGACTGCGACCAGAAGGTGCCCTCGCCGCTGTACATGGCGAGCTGCTTGACCTCGGCGATCGATGAAAGGCGCGGCGCCAGGTTGGCGAACATCGGCGAGATCACGATGGCGTCGGGGTCGAGTTCGGACAGCAGTTCCAGGTTCGGCTGGGTACGCAGGCCGATGTCGGTGGCACCTGGCGGCGCCTCGAGCCCCACCCAGCTTTCGTAGTCGCCGACCTGGGCCAGCGCCACCGGTGGCGCGTCAAGTGCGATCAGCGTCTCGGCCAGGGTCCAGTCCAGGCTGGCGATACGCGGCGCGGCACCGGCTGGAGACGCCAGCAGCCAGGCCGACAGCGCCAGCCACGCCAGGCTATGGCAACGACCCGAGCGAAAAAGGCCAGAACGCAAGCGCAGGGAAGCCAGGGACACCAGAGAATGGCGGACAGTCAGAGCACGGCGGACATTCAAGGACAACCTCATTGCACCAGCGCCACCGCGTGTTCGCCGGAGGGGTGGGGCATCACCTGCATCGGCACGCCGTAGATGTCCTCGAGCAGGTCGCCGGTCATCAGCGTCTGCGGGTCGCCTTCGGCGATGACGCGGCCGCTGTGCAGGGCGACCAGGCGATCACAGAAGCGTGAGGCCATGTTGATGTCGTGCAACACGATGACCACGCCCAGGTCGAGCTCCCGCGACAGCTTGCGTACCAGGGTCATCACTTCCACCTGATGGGCGATATCCAGCGCCGCCAGTGGCTCGTCGAGCAGCAGCAGGCGGCTGCCCTGGGCCAGCAGCATGGCCAGCCACACCCGGGTACGTTCGCCGCCGGACAGGGTGTCCACCAGGCGATCGGCAAAGCCCTCGGTGTGGGTCAGCGCCATGGCTCGGGCCACGTGTTCGTGATCGTCGCGCCGCGAGCGACCCAGGAGCCCCTTCCAGGGGTAGCGACCAAAGGCGATTAGCTCGCGACAGGTCAGGCTTTCGGCACTGGGCAGGTGTTGCGGCAGATAGGCGACTTCGCGGGCGAAGGCGCGGCGCCCCCAGGCCTCGAGCGGCTGGCCGTTGAACAGGATGCGCCCCTCGCTGGCCGGCTGCTGCTGAGCCATCAGCTTGAGCAGGGTCGACTTGCCCGAGCCGTTGTGGCCGATCAGTCCGTGGACCCGGCCGGCATCGAAGCTCAGGCTGGTCGGCGACAGCAGGGTCTTGCCCGGGATCGCGAAGGAAGCGGACTGAAGATCGAACATGAAGACGGCTCCGCTGGGTGACTGGGGCAGGGTGGCTTGGGCTGGCTGGTCCGGGCAGGCTGGTCCGGGCGACCGGGCAGGAAAGACAATGGATAGGAATGGTTATCAATTTGTTTGTTATTGTCAATGATGCACGTCAGGGAGGCGTTGCGCTGAAAGACTATTGATCAACCCTTGTAGAAGGGGCGTAAAGGATGACACCCTGTGGTCCACGACATCGGGCCTCTTCAACGGCGGCAGGGATGCCGACACCGCCAGGCGGGCAATGCGTTTGGCGTGGAGCACGCTAGCGAGAAGAACGCGTCTTGCCTATAGTATGAGGCCCACGATGACGTAAGCTGGTGAGTGGGATACGATTATCCCCCCTGAACCCAGCCCAATTTCGACAAGGAAGGAGGTATCACCATGGCACATACTCTGCCGGAACTGCCCTACGCCTACGACGCACTGGAACCCTCCATTGATGCGCTGACCATGGAGATCCACCATTCTCGTCACCACAACACCTACGTCACCAACCTCAACGGCGCCCTGGAAGGCACCGGTCTCGAGGACCTGCCGGTCGACGAGCTGATCTCCAACCTGGAGCGTCTGCCGGAAGACAAGCGCCAGCCGGTCATCAACAACGGCGGCGGCCACTCCAACCACTCGCTGTTCTGGACCGTGATGTCCCCGAACGGTGGTGGCGACCCCAAGGGCAAGGTCGGTGAGGCCATCGAGAAGGAACTGGGCGGCTTTGACGCCTTCAAGGATGCCTTCACCAAGGCCGCGCTGGGCCGCTTCGGCTCTGGCTGGGCCTGGCTCTCCGTCACTCCGGACGGTGCCCTGGTGGTGGAAAACACCCTGAACCAGGACAGCCCGCTGATGCACGGCAACACCCCGGTGCTGGGTCTGGACGTGTGGGAGCACGCCTACTACCTGAAGTACCAGAACAAGCGTCCCGACTACATCGCCGCCTTCTTCAACGTGGTGGACTGGGACGAAGTCGAGCGTCGCTACCAGGCCGCCACTGCCTGAGCGAAGCCGGCCTGACGTCGATGTCTCGACGTCATCCGTGCTAGCGCAAGACCCGCGCCGCGGCGCTTTTCGTTGGTGCTCCGGTCGGGGCGCCGTCTGGATTGGTCGTCGCCCTTGTGGTGCGACAGCAAGGAGTTCACGCCGTGTCCCGCTCATCCAGCCTGCAGGCACTAGGGCGCCTGTTGCGCTACGCCCGCGGTTATCGTCGACGGATCGTCGCCGCCACCCTGTGTTCGATGATCAACAAGCTGTTTGATATCGCCCCCGAGATCCTGATCGGGGTGGCCATCGACGTGGTGGTCAACCAGGAGCAGAGCTTCGTGGCGGGGCTCGGCTTCGTCTCGGCCAGCTCCCAGATCATTGTGCTGGGGGTGCTGACCTTCTTTATCTGGGCCGGCGAGTCGCTGTTCGAGTACCTCTATCAGATCCTGTGGCGCAACCTTGCCCAGCGCCTGCAGGCCGACCTGCGCCAGGACGCCTACGAGCACGTGCAGCGCCTGGACATAGGCTTCTTCGAGTCGCGCTCGTCCGGTGAGCTTGTCGCCACCATGAACGACGACGTCAACCAGCTCGAGCGCTTCCTCGACGGCGGTGCCAACTCGCTGATCCAGGTCGCCGTCACCGTGGTGGCGGTGGGGGCGGTGTTCTTCGTGCTGTCGCCGCTGATCGCGCTTTTGGCCTTTACCCCGGTGCCGCTGATCCTGTGGGGTGCCTTCGTGTTTCAGCGCAAGGCCGGTCCCCTCTATGCCGACGTGCGTGAGAAGGTCGGGGTGCTGTCCAGCCGGCTGTCCAACAATATTCAGGGTATGGCCACCATCAAGAGCTTTACCGCAGAGGCCCGCGAGGCGGCTCGGCTGAAGGCCGACAGCGAGGCCTACGTGGACGCCAACAGCCGTGCCATTCGTATCAGTTCGGCCTTTATTCCGGTGATCCGCATGGCGATCCTCACCGGGTTTCTGGCCACCTTCATCGTCGGCGGCATGCAGGCGCTGTCCGGTGAGCTCAACGTCGGCGCCTACGGCGTGCTGGTGTTCTTGACCCAGCGGCTGCTATGGCCGCTGACCGGACTGGCCCAGGTCATCGACCTGTTCGAGCGTGCCATGGCCAGCACCCGGCGCATCCTCGATCTGATCGCTACCCCGGTCCGGGTGCGCGACGATGGACGCCGTGAGCTCGAGACGCCGGTGCGTGGCGAGGTGCGCTTTGCAGAAGTGAGCTTTCACTACCCGGGCAGCGGCGCCGGCATCGACGCCGTGGACCTGGCAGTACCCGCCGGCAGCACCCTGGCGCTGGTCGGGCCCACCGGCTCCGGCAAGTCGACCCTGATCAAGCTGCTGTTGCGCTTTCACGACCCCGACCAGGGGCGGGTCGAGCTCGACGCCGTCCCGGTGGCGGAGCTTCGCCAAGGGGCGCTGCGCGACGCCATCGGCCTGGTCAGCCAGGACGTCTACCTGTTCGAGGGCAGCGTGCGTGACAACATCGCCTATGCCCGTCCCGAGGCCAGTGATGAGGAGGTCATCGCCGCGGCACGCACCGCCGAAGCCTGGGAGTTCATCGAGCGTCTGCCGGACGGCCTCGATACCCGGGTCGGCGAGCGCGGCGTGCGCCTGTCCGGCGGGCAGCGCCAGCGTCTGTCGCTGGCCCGGGCGCTGCTCAAGGATCCCCCGGTGCTGGTGCTGGACGAGGCCACCAGTGCGGTGGACAACGAGACCGAGGCGGCGATTCAGCGCTCGCTGTCGCGCATCGGCGGTGAGCGTACCGTGATCATGATCGCCCACCGGCTCTCGACCATCGTCCACGCCGACCAGATCGTGGTGATGGAGCGGGGGCAGGTGGTCGAGCGTGGAGACCACGCCGAGTTGATCGCCCGGGGCGGGCGCTACGCCGCCCAGTGGCAGGTGCAGACCGGCGAGGCGGCGACGGTGGCAGCCACGTCGCCCTGACCTGTCGCGCTGACCTGTCGCGATGCGCGGGACTTGGCCGCGGGCTCGGTGCCGGCCCCGGAACAGGCCCCGGAACCGGTTCCGGTGTGGAGGATACGGCTCGCCAGCGCCGTCTGTGCAGTCTAGGGTAAGTAAGTAGTAACTTCCTATGCTGCATGAGGCGTGAAGGATGAGCTGCGTACTGCTCGGGGGCGGAGTCCGTCGCCGGGCGTTCCATCGTCTGCTGTCGGGCTTTGTCGTACCGGGCTTTGTTGTACCGGGCATAGCTGCACCTGCCTTGGCGATGCGGGCCTTGCGAGTGTCGGCGTCTTGTTTACAGGCGGCTTGTTTACTGGCGGCTTGGCGTCCGAGTGCCCTGGTCCGGGCCGCTATGCTGCTGGGTTGCCTGGCAACGACACCGGCCCTCGCCGACCTGCGCATCCTGCACCTCGACGTGGGCATGGGTGACGCCACCCTGGTAGTGGATACCGGCAGCGGTCAGAGTCTGTTGATCGATGCGGGAAATCGCGGTGATGGCCGCAGGGTGGTGGCGCCGGCCCTGATCGCACTGGGGATCGATCGACTTGACTATTTTCTCGCCAGCCACTATGACGCCGACCATATCGGTGGCTTCGATGAACTCATCGAGGCGGGCGTCACCGTCGAGACGGTGCTGGAGCGACCCGGTATCAAGCCCGAGGTGCTGTCTCCCACCGGCCGCGACACCCAGTACGGCGAGTACCTGGCGGCGGCCCGGGCCGTGGGGGCGCGGCTGGTCGAGCTTATCCCCGACTGTCGTCCCGATCATCCCCAGCTGCGACTGGGCGCCGACACCCGTATCCAGGTGGCCGCTGCCGGCGGCAGGCACCTGGCCGGGGATATCGGTTTCTGCGAGGTCGGTGAGCAGTCACTTCATCCACGGCGTGAAAACGCCCGCAGCGTGGCACTGATCATCGAGCACGGGCGCTTTCGCTACTTCACCGGCGGCGACCTCACCGGCGGCGGCGCTCGCAGCGTACCCATGGAAGCCTTCGTCGCCGCCCAGGTGGGCAACGTCGACGTGCTCAAGCTGAATCACCACGGTTCCGACACCAGCACCAGCGACACTTTTGTGCAGACGCTGAGACCCGAGGTGGCCGTGCTCAGCGTCGGCGATGGCGGAGTGAACCTGCGCTATCGCCTGCCGCGTCAGGCTCCGCTGGATCGCCTGGCCAAGCTCAGCCCGGCACCGCTGCTGTTCCAGACGCGCCAGGGCGAAGGTGGAAGCTACCTGGGGGCCTACGTCGAGAATCGCCACATCGTCGTTCACACCGATGGCGAGAGCTACACCATCAACGGCCTGATCTGTGTGGTGGACGAGCGCACCCAGGCAAGCGAGGGAGGACACTGTCGATGAGCAGTTCAGAGCAGGAGGGGCCTCGTCGCGATCGCAGGGACGATGATGCCGACGGCGGCAGCGATAGTGACAATGTTAACGGCAACGGCAGTGAAGACGGCTGCGGAGAGCGTATCCGCAAGTTGCTCGACGACACCACGGCGCTGCTGGACTACGCCCAGGAGTTCGAAGGTTACCCGCCGGAGATCGACCTGACCGCCTACTTCGTGGCCAAGGAAAAGACCGATCGCAAGGAGCTGTTGACCACCGAAGAACTGGCCGGCGTGGTGGATTGCTACCGGCGCCTGTCCCGGCTCTACCCAGGTATCTCGCCGCGTACCCTGGCGGCGACGCGCCCGGACAGCGATGGTCGAATGCGCGACAGCCGCACCGGCAAGTACTTGATTCGCCTTTGGTGGTGGACCGGGGCGGTGGTGATGGCGGTGATCGGCTCCAACGTGCTGATGTACGCCATCGATACGGGCCGGCCGTCCTCTGGGCTCGACTGGACCCACTGGAATACCGCGCTCGACTTTATCTACGAGGGACTTCGCCACACCGAGCCCTTTCTTTATGGTGCCCTCGGGGCCTTCGCCTTTGTGCTGCGGGTGACCGCGACCCGGCTGTACAGTCGCACCTTCGATCCCGCGCGGATCGGCGAGCATGTCAATCGCATCGTGCTGGGCACGCTCTCCGGTGGCGCCATCGTGTTGTTCGTCTCCCAGATTCCCACCGATCAGGGCGCACAGGTGGCGCTGAGCGGCGCCGCCCTGGGCTTTCTCGCCGGCTACAGCATCGATTTTCTGTTCGGCACTCTGGACCGGGTGATCTGCGCCTTGCTGGCAAACGACGCGGGCGACAAGACTGGCAAGGCGGCGCGGGCTCGCCGTGACGCCGACGTGGTTCAGGTGCTGGATGATCTGGTCGCCGAGCAGCCAGACGGCGAGGCCAGGCGTCGTCTGGGAGAGGTGATCGAGACGCTCAGGCAGCGCCACCAGGCCTGAGCGCGAGGGCCGAGGAAGCGTTCAGGGGCTTTGGGGCACGATGCAGCATCAACCCGGGGTCGAATAGAAGTGGCGACGCCAGGCTAGCGTGCGGGTCTGGTCGCGGGCCTCGTAGTCAGCCAGCGCCTGCTCGAGGGATCCCGGCGACTCGTCGTCGCGATCCTCGGCCAATTGCGTCAGGCGCATGGTGTACCAGGCGGTGATGCCGCCCTCGGGCGGGGTGTCGAAGCGTGGGAAGGTCGGGCCCGCGCTCTGACCTTGCTGCCAGTGGCGGGGCAGCTCGGGCTTAATGGCCAGGGCCCGGGCCAGTCCGACGATATCCACGCTCCCTTCATCCACAGCGCTGCGTGCCTGGGACAGTGTCTTGAAGCCACCGGTCAGCATTAGCGGCAGCGTCGTGTGTCGGCGAGCACGACGTGCAAACGCCAGAAAGTAGGGGCTGCCAGCCGCCGTGTCCGTGTCGGAGGCAGAACGGGCGCCGGGAAAGTAGGTGCCACCGCTGATATCGATCAGGTCGATGGGCTGGTTGTCCAGCGACTTCACCACCTCGAGCGCATCCTCCTGGTCGAGCCCGCCTTCGAGCTGGTCGCTAGCGTTGAGCTTGACCGCCACCGCAAACGCCGGCCCCACGGCGTCGCGTACCGCCTGGATCACCTCGAGCAGCAGGCGTCGGCGTCCCGTGATCGAGCCACCGTAGGCATCGTTGCGGCGGTTGAACAGGGGCGACAGAAACTGGCTGAGCAGGAAACCGTGGGCGGCGTGGACCTGCACGCCGGCGAAGCCTGCCGCTCTGGCCAGTGCGGCGGTGCGTGCAAACTGATCGGGCAGGGCGTGGATCTCGCCTGGGCTCAAGGCCGCGCAGCGTAGACCCGGCAGGTCGAGGGCGCTGGGACCCCTGGCGACACTGGTCGGCGGATAGGCCAGCGCACCGGCGTGACCGAGCTGCAGCCACAGGCCGCTGCCATGCTGGTTGCCACGTTGGGCCAGTCGCTCGAAGGTCGACAGGTCCGACTGGTCGTTCAAGACCAGATTGCCGGGCTTCTCGGCCACATCGGGCCTGCCCTGCACCTCGCCGATCAGCGACAGGGCGACTCCGCCCTGGGCCCAGCGCTCGTAGAGCCGGCCCTGGGCTTCGGTAGGGTGACCGGTGCCATCGCCGAGTGAGTCCGACATGGCCGCCTTGGCGATACGGTTTTTCAGCACCAGGCCGCAGGGCAGCGTCAGCGGCGAGAACAGCGGACCGACGTCGTTGTCGTCGTGCGCGGTGTCGCAGGGAGGGATCATGGGCAAACTCCGGGCGTCGATGGGAAGGGAAAAGGGAACGGTAGAACGGCACCTGAGCAGGAACCGCCATCCTGGCACGTCGCCGGGGCAGCGATAATCCCTTGTCGAGGCACAGGACTTGTGACTATAAGGAACAGATGGATACTGTCAGTGAACTTTCCGTCTTCCATGCCGTCATCGACGCCGGCACTTTTTCAGGGGCCGCCCGCCAGTTGGGCGTCACCCACTCGGCCGTAAGCAAGCGCATCAGCCGGCTGGAACAGCGGCTGGGAGTCCCCCTGATCCTGCGCTCCACGCGACAAATGAGCCTGACCGAAGCGGGAGAGACCTTCGCCAGCGAGACCCGGGGGCTGCTGGAGCGGCTTTCCCAGGTGGAACAGGGTATAGCCGAAGGCCGCAGCGAGCTGCGCGGGCGTATTCGTCTCACGTCGCCCACGGCGCTGGGCAAGCAGCGGTTGATGCCGCTGCTGCTGGCGTTCATGGAGCGCTATCCGGCGGTGGAGATCGACCTGACGTTGACCGACGCGATGGTCGATCTGGTGCACGAGCGTATGGACCTGGCGATTCGCAGCGCCACGCTTGACGATTCGAGCCTGATCGCTCGGCCCTTGGTGGCGCATCCCCGGCTGATCTGCGCCTCACCTGCCTACCTGGCTCGCCACGGCAGGCCGCTGGCGGAAGATGAGTTGCCCCGGCATGTGGGGCTGTTCCTGCATCAGGGCCGGGGCGCCGTCATGTGGGGTGTCAAGGACAGCAGGCTCCCGCAACCCGGGTTTCTTTCCAATTCACTGGAAACACTGCACGCCGCCTGTCTGCAGGGGCGAGGCATCGCCTGCCTACCCGCGTACATGGTCGACGAGGATCTTCAGGCGGGTCGGCTCGAACGCCTGCTCGATGACGTCGTCGCCAGCGAGCCGACGACGACAGTGTCCATCGTGCGGCCGGCCACGACCCTGCTGCCCAGACGCGTTCGCGTGCTGATCGACTTTCTGGTGGAGCGCTTTGCGTAGACAGAAAGCCATGGATGGCCCCGTTCCTCAGCCGCTCATCGCCTGGGGCAGATAGGTGGCGATGCCCGGGAACAGGCTCATCAGCACGATGGCTACGATCATCAGCAGGAAGAACGGTAGCGTGGCGCGGGTGATCGACATGATGTCGCGTCCGGTCAGGCCCTGGATCACGAACAGGTTGAAGCCCACCGGCGGGGTGATCTGCGACATCTCGACCACGATGACCAGGTAGATGCCGAACCAGATCAGATCGAAGCCGGCAGTCTCGATCACCGGCATGATGATCGAGGTCACCAGCAGGATCAGCGAGATACCGTCGAGAAAGCAGCCCAGCACCAGCAAGAACAGGGTCAGCACCACCAGCAGCCAGGCCGGTGACAGACCCATGGCGCCGATCTTCTCGGCCAGGTCCATGGGCAGCTGGGTGAAGCTCATGGCCGAGGACAGAAACGAGGCCCCGGCGATGATGAAGGCGATCATGCAGGAGGTACGCACCGCGGCGAACAGGGCGTCTTTGAAGATCGTGGCGTTGAAGTGGCCGTTGGCCCGGGCGATCAGCATCGACAGCACGACCCCCGAGGCGGCGGCCTCGGTAGGCGAGGCAAGCCCGCCGTAGATGCTGCCGAGGATGCCGCCGATCAGTGCCAGCAGCGGCAGCAGTTGCAGGCTTCCCGACAGCTTCTGGCGCAGCGGCATGTCGCTGTCGCGCTTGCCCACCGCGCCACGACGATTGCCCACCAGCAGCGACCAGCCGATCACGTAGGTCATGAACAGACCCAGCAGCATCAGTCCCGGCCCGACGCCGGCGATGAACAGTCGCGAGATCGACTGTTCGGTGACCACGCCGTAGACGATCATCATGATCGACGGCGGAATCAACAGCCCCAGGGTCGAGGCGCTGGCCAGGGTACCGATGGCCAGGTCGTTGTCGTAGCCGCGCTTTTCAAGCTCCGGCAGGGTCATCTTGCCGACGGTGGCGCAGGTCGCCGCCGAGGAACCGCAGACCGCGGCAAACAGCCCGCTGCCGATGATGTTGGAATGCAACAGGCGTCCGGGAATACGCCCGAGCCAGGGCGACAGCGCCTGGAACATGTTGTTGGCGAGCCCCGAGCGAAACAGGATCTCGCCCATCCACACGAACATCGGCAGCGCGGTCAGGTCCCAGCCGTAGCTGGCGCCCCAGAAGTCCGAGGCCAGGATCGGGCCGGGCTCCAGCGGAAAGAACAGCGTCAGCACGATAAAGCCGGTGCCGAGCAGGGCGTAGGCGATCCACACGCCGCTGCCGAGCAGCACCGCCAGCGCCAGCAGGGTGACCAGACTGATCGTCAGCATCTCGGCAAGCCCTCCTGGCAAGACAGGCGCTGCAGGCGAACAGGAATCCTCGAGTCAGTCATGGCTGGGTTCCTCGTCCGGGGCCTCGAAGCGGCGTGGTGCCGTCAGCGCCTGTCTGGCGGTGTCGATCAGCGCTTCGGCCAGGGCCAGGCTCATCAGCGCCATGCCGACCAGCAACGCCAGCTGGGGAATCCACAGCGGAACGGCGAGCAGTCCCGAGGAGACGTCGTCGAACTCGAGGCTCTCGTGCATCAGTTGCCACAGCGATACGCACAACAGCGCGTTGAGCGCCGAAGCCACCGCCAGGCAGAACAGTTCGGTGAAGGCGCGCACCGCCGCCGGCAGGCGCTGGATCACCAGCGACATGCGGATGTGGGCGTGGTGGCTGAAGGTGTAGGCCATGCCGAGAAAGGTCGCGCCCACCAGCAGGAAGGACGCCAGTTCCGACACCCCGGTGATCTCGAGGCCAAGACGCGCGCCGCCGAACAGCACCAGCAGGGCATCCAGCAGGCGAAACAGCACCTGGATGGTGATCAGGCCGCAGATGGCGACCATGGAGGCGGCCGCACCCAGCCCACCAAGGCGGTAAAGCGGCATCAGGCGAAACTTCATGGGCGATCCTTGGCGTCAGTGGAGCGATACGTTGTCCGTGAGTCGTTGACCGCACCCTTCTTGCACGGCGCCGCGACGTGGCGTGTTGCGAAAGACAAGCCGTGAACGGGACAACGAACGAGCGGCGAGGACACCCCTCACCGCTCGTCCCGAGCGCTATTCGGTATTGGCGCGGTAGTCCTCGATCAGCGCCTTGGCCCGGTCATCGGCGCGGCTCTCCCAGTCCTGGAAGAGCTTGTCGCCGGCCTCGGAAAGGGCTCCGGCCACCGCCTCGTTGGGTTCGCCAATGGTGATGCCGTTTTCCTCCAGGGCCTGGGCGCTGCCTTCCATATCGGCCTTGCTGGCCTCCCAGCCGCGCTCTTCGGCCTCGGCCGCCGCTTCCATCAGCGCTTGCTGGGTCGCCTCATCCAGGCGATCGAAGGCCTTCTGATTGACGAAGATGATGTTCTTCGGAATCCACAGGTTGGCGTCGGAGAAGTGGGAGACATAGTCCCAGGCCGCCATCGACTCGCCGGTGGACACCGAGGTGATCATGGCGTCGACCCGGCCGGTGGAGAAGGCGGTAGGGATGTCCGATTCCTCGGTCTCGGTGGGCAGGCCGCCGAGGTTCTCGGTCAGTCGCTGGGTATTGATGTTGGGCGCACGTACTCTGAGCCCCTCGAACTGGGCGGGGTCATTCAACTCGAAGTCGGTGTAGATACCCTGTGACGGCCAGGGCACCGCGTACAGCGGCTTCATGCCCTGCTCGGCGAACAGCTCCTCAATCACCGGCTTGCTCGCCTGCCACAGCTCCCAGGCCTCGTCGTAGCTGCCGGCGAGCCCCGGCAGGGTGTCCAGCTCGAACACCGGCGACTCGTTGGACAGGATCGACATGAAGATCTCGCCGGCCTGGACGGTACCACGGCGCACCGATGGCTTGATCTCGCCGTGGCTGATCAGCGAACCGCCGGAGTGCACGGTGATGTCGAGCTCGCCCTCGGTGGCCTCGCGCACGTCTTCGGCGAACTGCTTGGTGTTCTCGGTGTGGAAGCTGGCATCCCCGTAGGGCGTCGCCAGATTCCATTCGGCGGCCTGGGCGCTGCTGACCGCAGTGGCGGTGGAGAGTGTGGCCACGGCAACGGCCAGCCCCAGGGAGGAGTATCGAGTCATGATGCCTACCTTGTTGTTGTAGAAACGTGGCGGTGAAAACGACGTGTCGTGATGGAGGTATCAGTCTGACTATGCAGCATCGGGCAGGATGGCGTTGAAGATCAAGCCGCCTTGCCGATGCCGCTGGGCTCTCAGGCCTTCTTGAACAGCTGGCTTTCGCGATCCTTGAACGCCTTGAACTCCAGTGCGTTGCCGGACGGGTCCTTGAAGAACATGGTGGCCTGCTCGCCGGGCTCGCCCTTGAAGCGGATGTAGGGTTCGATCTCGAACTTGACGCCATGGGACTTGAGCTTCTCGGCCAGGGCCTCCCAGGCGTCCATTTCCAGTACCACGCCGAAGTGCGGCACCGGCACACCGTGACCGTCCACCGGGTTCTTGTGGGCAGCGTCGGCGGCGTCCTTGAGACCGGGGTTCAGGTGGCAGACGAACTGATGGCCGTAGAGGTCGAAGTCGACCCAGGACTCGGAGCTGCGGCCTTCAGGGCAGCCGAGAAAGTTGCCATAGAACTCGCGGGCCTCGTCGATATCACGGACCTGAATGGCAAGATGGAAGGGATCGCTGACGGCCATGGGGAAACTCCGGAGTAGGTGAAGGGGTATATCACTGATTCTTGGCCGGGGAGGATCGTGGCGTCAATCTTCTTGCCGAATTTGTCGGGAATCGACTCGGGCGTTAGATTCAACTGACAAGAGAATATTGTGTGGCGCCCCGGCAACGCGATCGAAGCATCCACGAAAGGGCTCGAAGGAAAGCGCTCGGAGCGCGCGATGGACGCCACGATGGCGACAGAAGACAGCGGAAGACGACAATAACAGGTTCGTTAACCACCTGACGTCCATTGGCGAAGGTTCACCAAAGGACGTCGACAACAGAGGCTGCCCCCATGCCGATACCCCGACTCAACTGCGACGTTGGCGAGAGCTTTGGTGCCTGGAAGATGGGCCGTGACGCCGACGTGATGCCCTATATCGACTGCGCCAACATCGCCTGTGGTTTCCACGCCGGCGATCCTGACGTGATGCGACGCACCGTAGGCTACGCCGTGGCCAATGAGGTGCTGGTCGGCGCCCACCCCGGCTATCCCGACCTGGTGGGCTTTGGTCGGCGCAGCCTGGCGGTGTCCCCGAGCGAAGCCGAGAACCTGCTGCTCTACCAGATCGGTGCCCTCGACGGCGTCTGTCGTGCCGAGGGCACCAGGGTCGGCTACGTCAAGCCCCACGGCGCGCTCTATAACGACATGGCCACCAATATGGAATTGCTGCGCGCCACCATGCGCGCGGTCAAGGCCTATGACGAGAGCCTGCCGCTGTTGGTGATGTCCACCGCCGACACCGCCGCAGTGAGGGCGCTGGCCGAGGAGGAGGGCGTCAGCCTGTGGTTCGAGGTGTTCGCCGACCGTGCCTATGACGGCGAAGGTCGGCTGGTGTCCCGGCGTGAGCCAGACGCGGTGCATCACGATGAGGACACCATCGTCGGCCAGGCGGTGACCCTGGCCCGGGGCGAGGCGCTGACCGCCCGCGACGGCACCAAACTGGTCCTTCCCGCCGATACCCTGTGCGTGCACGGCGACAACGAGAGTTCAGTGGCGGCGGTGCGCGCCATCCGCGAGGCCTTCGACCAGCTGGAGGGGGCATGACGCCGAGCCCACGCCTTGAGACGGTGGCCTTCGACAGCCTGATCGTGCGGCTGTTCGACGCCATCGATGAGTCGCATATGCCCTGGGTGCTGGCGGCGGTGGACGCCATCCGCGAGCGGCTGGGCGAGGATGCCCTGGAGGTGGTGCCGTCCTATACCACGGTGCTGGTGCAGCTCGATATCCGCAGGCTGTCGCTTGGCGAGGCCCGAGCGCGCCTCGGCGAGGCCCTGGCGAACCTTTCGCCCCGGGCGACGGAGGACGGCAGCCTGCACGAGATCCCGGTGTGGTATGACGCAAGCGTCGGCCCTGAGCTTGAGCTGATCGCTCAGCGCGCAGGCATCACCGCCGGCCAGGTCATCGAACGCCACTGCGCCCACGACTACAGCGTCTTCGCGCTGGGATTTGCCCCCGGCTACGGCTTCATGGGACTGGTCGAGGACGCCCTGGCCACGCCTCGACTCAAGACACCGCGCCAGAAGGTGGCCGCGGGCAGCGTCGGCATCGCCGATCGCCAGACCGCCGTCTATCCTGCGCCGTCGCCTGGCGGCTGGAACCTGATCGGACGCACCGCCACCCGGCTGTTCGATCGCGAGCGCGAGGGTTACACCCTGTTCAAGCCCGGCGATCGCGTGCGCTTTGTGGCCATCGACCGTGCCACCTTCGAGGCGCAGGGTGGCGACACCACTCCCCAACCCCCGGCCGAGGAGAGCGGCGCATGAGTCTCAAGGTGGAACGCGCAGGTCCCCTGGCGCTGGTGGTCGATGGTGGTCGTCAGGGTGTGCGCCATCTGGGCGTGACACAGGGCGGTGCCATGGACTGGGTGGCGCTGGGCTGGGCCAACTGGCTGCTGGGTAACGCCCCGGACGCCCCCGGCATCGAGATCATGGTGGGCGGCCTTGCGCTGGTAGCCGAGGCCGACGTGAGCGTGGCGCTGGCCGGGGCCGACCTGGGCGCGACCCTGGACGGCGAACCCCTGGCTCTGGCGGAGACGGTAACGCTCAAGCGTGGTCAGCGGCTGGTGTTCGAACGGCCGAAAAGTGGTCTGCGCGCCTATCTGGCGCTGCCGGGCGGGATCGAGGCGAGCGCCATCATGGGCAGCGTCACGAGCACCGTGCGAGAAGGGCTCGGTGGCCTCGACGGTTTCGGCAAGTCGCTGGCCCAGGGCGACGTGCTGACGCCAAAGCAGGATCGGCCCTCGGGCGGCGATCGTCGCCTGCCACGGCGGGACGCCGACAAGGGGCAGCGGGACGCTGATCGAGAGCAGGGGGCTCTGGTCACGGCAAGCGACGGGCCACTGGCGCTGTCGCTGGTGCCCGGGGCCCAGATCGCGAGCTTCTCGGGCACCAGCCTGTATCGCGCCTTCAATGACGTCTGGACGCTGGATCAGCGCGCCGATCGCATGGGGATTCGCCTGACCGGGCCGCAGCTTGAGGGCAGCATGAGCGGTATGGTGTCGGAGGGCATTCCGCTGGGGGCGGTGCAGGTACCGCCGGACGGCCAGCCGATCATTCTGATGAACGACCGCCAGACCATCGGCGGCTACCCGCGCCTGGGGGCGCTGACCCCGCTGGCCTGCGCCCGTCTGGCCCAGTGCCTGCCTGGCACCGAGGTGCGCCTGGTGCCGGAGTCGCCGGAGCGTGCCCGCGATGACCATCTGAGGCAGCTTGCCCGTTGGGAGTAGGAGCGGTGGACTGCCCACCAACAAGGCCTTGCTGCGGATTCCGGTGCAGCAGCAGGCGAGGATAGCGGTCGGGCCGAAACGCAAAGCGCCCCGTTCATGGACGGGGCGCTTTTCCTTCATTTGGGTCAGTGGCTAGAAACGATAGCTCAGGGTGGCGCTGACGCTGCGCTCGGCGCCGAAGTAGCAGAATTCGAGCGAGTTGCAGGAGGCCACGTAGTCCTCGTCCAGCAGGTTGCTGACGTTGAGGCGGCCGCTGACGTTGGTCAGTCCGACCTGGCTGAAGTCGTAGCCCAGGGTGGCGTCGACCAGGGTGTAGTCCGGGACCGACTTGGTGTTGTCGCGGTCGGCCTGGATATCGGCGTGGTAGCGCACCCCGAGGCCGGTGTTGAGCCCGGCCAGCGGTCCCTTGAGGAAGTCGTAGTAGCCCCACACCGAGGCGATGTGCTTGGGCGAGTAGATGGCGTCGTTGCCTTCCTCGCTGGGATCATCGCTTTCGGCGTAGGTGATGTCGGTGTAGGCGTAGCCGGCCTGGAGGCTCAGTGCCTCGGTGAGCTGAGTGCGCGCCTCGAGCTCGATTCCCTGGGATTCGATCTCGCCCACGGCGCGATACGGATCGGTGGGCTGCTCCTTGGTGGCCACGTTTTCCTGGGTGATATGGAACAGGGCGATGGAGTACTGGTCCTGGGTACCCAACGGCTGGTACTTGAGCCCGGTTTCCACCTGCTCGCCCTCCATCGGCTCGAGCAGATCGCCGGAGGCATCGACGAAGCTGGTCGGGGTGAAGGCGGTCGAGTAGCTGGCGTAGGGCGAGACGCCGTTGTCGAAGGCGTAGAGCAGGCCAGCGCGGCCGCTGAACTGGGTTTCGTCGAGATCCGAGCTGTCGCCGCTATCGAGGTTGGTGTTCTCGATATCGACCCAGTCATAGCGGCCACCCAGGGTCAGGTGCCAGCGATCCCAGCTGATCTGGTCCTGCAGGTAGACGCCGGTCTGGTCGAGTTCGTGCTTCTCGCGGGTGGTCACGACGATATCGCCGATGGGGCCAGCACCGTAGCTCGGGTTGAAGGCGTCGATGTTGGGGAAGGTGCCTCCGGACCAGACCACGTCGTTCTCGCGGGTCTGGTAATCGAACCCGGTCAGCACCCGGTGCTCGAAGCCGCCGGTGGAAAAGTTGGCTTCGAGCTGGTTGTCCACGGTCCAGGCCTCGAGATCCTCGTCGGCGCCGGAGTAGTAGCGGTTGAGCTCGGTGTCGTTGGCCCAGCCGTAGGCGTAGACCTGGTCCATCTCGACGTCGGATTCCAGATACTTGAGCTTCTGGCGAGCGGTGATGCCGTTGCCGAAACGGTGCTCCAGCTCATAGCCCAGCAGGGTTTGGTCGCGCTCGAAGTTGTCGTAGTCGTCCTCGCCCTCGAAGAAGGTGTTGTCGATATGCCCGCCGGCATGGCTGGTCACCGTGCCGTCGTAGGGCAGACCGGCGTGATAGCCGCCCTCGGGCTCACGCGAGACGTAGGCGTTGAGGTTGAGGGTGGTGGCGTCGGTGATGTCCCAGGTCAGCGACGGCGCGATGGCGTAGCTTTCTTCCTCGACCTGATCGAACTGGGTATCCGAGGAGCGGGCGATGCCGGTCAGGCGGAAGGCGGCACGCTGGCCTTCGTCGACACTGCCGGTGACGTCAAAGGCGGCGCGCTGCTGGTCATTGTTGCCGAAGCCGACCTGCACCTCGCCGGTGGGGCTGTCGCTGAACTCAGGGCGCTTGCTGGTCAGCGCGACCAGGCCGCCAGGGGAGGCGCGACCATAGAGCACCGAAGCCGGTCCCTTTACGACCTCGATGCTTTCGAGCATCCAGGGGTCGACCTTCAGCGAGCTGAAGCTGTTGGTGTCGCCCATCAGCTTGAGGCCGTCGAGGAAGGTATTGCTCAGGCTGCCGTCGGAGAAGCCCCGCAGTACCAGATAGTCGTAGCGGTTGGAGGCGCCGACCTGGTTGGTATAGACCCCGGGGGTGTAATCCAGCGCCCGCTGCACCGTCTGGGCACCACGTCGCTCGATCTGCTCGGCGCTGACCGTCGAGGTGGCCTGGGGCGTCTCGAGGAAGGGCGTATCGGTCTTGGTGGCGGCCTGGCCGGTGACCGTCATGGTGCCCAGCTCGGTATCGGCGGAGGTGCCGGCATTGGCGGCATCTTCACTGAGGGTGGTCTGGGCCAGCGCGGCGGAGGATACGCTGGCCGCCAGCAGCGCCGGGCCAGCCTTCAAGGCGAAAGGTTTCAGGGCGAAAGGCGTCAGCGCGAAGGGCAGGGTCGAGGTGATACGCATGTTGTCGCTTACCATTGGGAGCAGGGAAAGGCGCCGCGGGGTAGGCACCTGAACAAAGCGGTCATGTTTCGGTAATGCGAATTATTACATTTTGCGGGTGGGCCTGTTTATGCGCGGCGCCAAGAACCTTATGCGTGGTGACAGGACCTGCACCGATAATGAAACCTCCGTAGCCAAGTGCTATCGGCGTAGCAAGTGCTATCGGCGTAGCGAGTGCTAGCTAATGTAGTGGATCCAGTCATCGACGAAGCACCGCCCGACGGCTGGGTGCCGTTGTGGTGCACTGTGTCCAGTTGAGGTCTCGGGGGTGAGGTGCCCAAGAGGGGGCTGGGCGAAGGTCCTGGAAACGTCTAGCCAACGTCGCGGGGTGAGACCCCGAAGCGCCGCCGAAAGGCAGTGGAAAAGTTGGAGGCGTGACTGTAGCCGCTCTCGAAAGCGGCCTGCTGCACGCTGGCGCCCTGGGCCAGCAGCTCGTGGGCCAGGGTCAGTCGGCGTTCTCGCAGGTAGTCGAAGACCGAAACGCCGAACAGGCGCTGGAACTTGGCGCGCAGGCCCGAGGCGCTCATGGACGCCATCGCCGCCAGCTGCTCGAGGCAGTAGGACTCGGCGGGAAAGTCTTGCAGCCGCTGGCGGATCCGCTCCAGCCGCTGGCGCTCCGGCAGGGGCAGGTCACCGCGCTGGCGCGGGCCGGGGTGTCGCAGGCCGTGGGCCAGCAGTTGCAGGCCGATGGCCTCCATCAATAGCTGGCGCTGGCCGGGGGAAGGCTGCGGCATGACCGCCTGTTCGAGCATCGGCGCCAGATAGCCCGGCAGTGGCCAGACGTGCAGATGAGGACGCGGGGCGTCGAGCAGTTCGGTGATGTCCGGGCGCTGGCTCAACGAGGCGATCGCGGCCTGGTCCAGCGACAGGTTCAGGGTGCGCAACCGCTGCCCCTCGTCCTGATGCACGCGCAGGGAAACCTGATCGGCGAGCCGGGCGCTCAGTGCGCTGCCGGCGGTGAGCCGCTGCCGCCGTCCTCCGGTGTCGACCACGATGGCGCCTTCCATCACTACGCACACGAACAGCGGCGAGGCCATGGTGGAGCAGGAGTCGTAGGGCTTGAGCACCTCGACATCGGAAAAGGTCAGATGCCAGCCGCTGCGCACCTCTTCCTCGATGACGCGGCCTCTGAGAATTTCCAGGTGGTGGGCCACCGCCGGGAAGCGGGCGCCGTCGAAGCGGTAGTCGATGCCGTGGCGCTGGCCGAATCGCAGAAAGTCCCGCGCGCGGATGACCCGGGTATCACCAAGTCCCGCGGCGGCCCCGGCCAGCGGGCGCGAGCGAGGCTGAGCGCCACTCGACTCGCAGGCTTGCGCGTGGCTTGCAGCGCTCATCTTCAGCTTGCGACCAGGCGGCGGGCGTCGCCGCGGGAGGGGAAGGTCTGCACCACTGCCCCCGTGCTCTGGGGCATCGCTGTGGTCCTGGGCTGCCTGGTCTTATTGCTGGTCTTGTTGCCGGTCGTGCTGCTGGTCTTGTTGCTGGTCGTGCTGCTCGCCCTGGCAACGGCGGCATCGTCCAGCGGGCAGTTGCCGCAGCAGCCGAAGTCCTCGAGTCGATAGCGCAGGCAGCACAGCCGCCGGGTGCGCTGGGTCTCGCCGTGTTCGTCGGGCAGGTAGCGCACCGGCATGAACAGGGGATTGCGCCGGCCATCCGGGTAGACCCGGTGGTCGATCAGGCGCAGCGCCTCGTCGCCGAGCCCAGGTGAGGCCATGGGGTGGTGCACGGCAGCCTTGGCAAAGTACTCGAAGTAGTTGCCGAAGTTGCTCCAGAACACCTTGGGAGAGGCCCCGGAGACGCAGCCCAGCATGTCGACCAGCGGTGCCACATGCCCCTGCAGCAGGCGTTCGAAGCGCTCGAAGGCGTCGAGCGACCCCAGCGGGGTGCCTTCATGGGGCAGGGCGATGCCGGTTGTCTGGCCGCCGTCGCTGATATACAGGCCCATCTGATCCAGCGCTACCGGCAGGTCGCGCTCCAGTAGCAGGTTGGAGGCCAGGGTATGGGCGGCCATGGCGCTGAAATGCCACTTGGACCAGAGCGAGGCCACCGCCTTGAGGTCATCGCCCTGGTACTGGGCGGCGAAGCGCTCGAGCAATTCGTCCAGCACGCCAGGTTCGAGCAGTCGCTCGGCAGGCATGGCGTCGTCGGGTAGCTCGGCCGCGACGGTGGGTACGGCAAGGTGTTCCAGGGGACCGCAATACAGACGAGGCAGCGCTGATGTCATGGGGTGTCCTGCAGGCCGGAGGCTTGAGGTCATAAGACCAACGGTGGACACCATAAATTAAATGCGAATTGTTATCAAGAATATTGCCGATAGCCGGCGTCGATCGACTGAATGCTGGCGGCCCGCCAGACCTGGCTGGGGCTGGGCCCCTGGTCGATATCCGAGCACATGTCGATCCGTTCAAGCGTGAGGGTATGGCAATGGACGACCAGCTCACCGCTCGCTGCCCCGACATTGTCCTCGCCATCGCCATCGCCCTCGCCATCGCCCTCGACGGGCTGGTGCCAGCGCCAGACCTGGCGGCGGTATTGCTGGGCGTTGTCGCTGCCGCCGCCAAGGTGGCCGGGCATCTCTTGCGGGTCCAGGGCGTTGTCCTCGACCAGCGCCAGTTCAGCGCAGGGCAGGGCCGAGTCCCTGGCCAGCCACTGGAGTGCGGCGACCTCGGCGCACTGCTGGGCCGGGGTCAGGTGGGAGGCTCCGCGATAGCCGGGCAGAAAGCGTTGTCCCTGCGCCTCGGCTTGCAGCATCGGCAGGGCTTGGTCGGGCTCGATACGCCCGTACTTGCGCACCGGTGACAGCAGGATGATGCTCGCGGCGAAGCGGCAACCGCCCAGGTGGCTGCTCTCCCACACGTCGAAGGGCAGGCGATGTTCCTCCACGGCGCGGGAAAGCGCCTTGTAGCTGCGATAGCCGTAGCGCGCGCAGCACTTGTCCTTCTTGCCGTGGGTGCAGCACAGCACCAGGTCGTGTTGCTGTGGTGTGGACGGCCAGCGCTCGAGATCCTCGCCCGCCGCCAGCGCCTCGACAAAGGCCAGCAGTGCGCTGCGGTCGAGCTGGAGACGCCGACGCTCCGGCATCAGGATCACCTCGTGGACCTCGGCAGGCTGATCACGACGATGGATCAGATTGACCCGGCGACCGTTGGCGGCCAGGGCATCGAGTTGTGCTGCCAGCTCGGGGGGCATGTCGCTGGCGTGGCGCAGGTTGCGCTGCCACCTGGCCCGGGGCCAGCTGATCAAGAGGTTGCGCTCGGCGTGGGCGCCGCTGCCGGGCAGCGGGTCCCCCGCTTCGCGAGACAGGTCGGTGCAGAAGACGTGGCTCATGGCCTCGGCCCTGACGTTGTCGAAGGATGCCTTGCCTGAGTGTGCGGCGCCGGCGACTCGTCGGTTGGTCTCTGCCGCGGCGCCTGCGATTCACGGCGTCCCAGCAGAGGTACGCACAGCGGCTTGCCGCTTTCCGGGTCGACCATGACGTGGGCGTCGAGGTCGAAGACGCGCTTCAGATTGTCGGCGGTGAACACTTCTCGCGGCGCGCCGCTGGTGAGGATGCGGCCGTCGCGCATCATCACCAGCTCGTCGGCGTAGGCGGCGGCCAGGTTGAGGTCGTGCAGCACCAAAAGCAGGGTGCGCCCCTGGTCGTGGGCCAGACCCGAGAGCAACTCCAGCAGGTCCACCTGGACCTTGAGGTCAAGAAAGGTGGTGGGCTCATCGAGCAGGATCAGGTCGGTCTGCTGGGCCAGCACCATGGCGATCCAGCAGCGCTGGCGCTGTCCACCGGACAGGGTGTCGACGTGGCGTTCGGCGAACTCGGTGACCCGGGTGTAGGCCATCGCCTGCTTGACCACCTCGGCGTCGCGACGGGCATCGCGTTGCCACAGGCGCTGGTGGGGAAAGCGTCCCATCGCCACCAGCTGGCGCACGCTCAGCCCCTCCGGTGCCGTCGGCCCCTGGGGCAGCAGTCCCAGATGCTGGGCGACCTCGCGGGTGGAGCGACGGTGGATATCCTGACCGTCGAGCAGCACCTGGCCGCCCTGGGGCTTCAAGGTGCGTGCCAGGGTCTTCAGCAGGGTCGACTTGCCGCTGCCGTTGGGACCGAGCAGCACCGTCAGCTTGCCTGGCGCCACCGCGATATCCACCCCGTCCAGTACCAGCCGTTCCTCGTAACCGACCTTGAGAGAATGTCCCGCCAATGGGTGGTCAAGCGCGGACGCCGCGGTCGATCCGTCTGTCGACACGCCTGACGATGCATCGGACCGGTGTTGGGGTGCCGCGCTGGACGAGGGTGTGATCGGCAAAGAAGGCTGAGATGAGGTCATGCAAGGCCCGCCTGGGGGAGTGTGGCAGCAGCACGGTATGACAAAAAATTCTCATTTTCAATCCGGCCAAGCCCGTATCGGCGCGGTTTGTCGGCATGGCGCGCGGCGTTTTAGCACAGTGTGTTGTTAGCTTATGCCGAACGAATGGTTCGCATTTCGTGGACATCAGGAAAGCGATTAATTAGGATAATCGTTCTCATTTGTATGTGAGATGGCAATAAACGACGCAATGCGGCATCGAGGCTTCGGTAAGGTGCGGCCGTTCGGGAAGGTGGCGAATCGCATCGCCACCGCTCGCCGGGAGCGGCAGCACGGGGCAGGGACGACGTCCGAGAGCAACGTCCTGGCGTGAGGGACTCGCCAGACCTCGAGTCAGCGGTTGCGCGATCATTCGATTTAGCAAAAGGAACGATGCACGACATGAAACGTCATGCTCTCTGGCCCACCGTTTCACTGCTTGGCCTGGTGGCCGCACAGCAGGTCGCGGCGCAGACCTCCGTCGATACCTCTTCCTCGAACGGCGCCCGTGCCGACGAGGCCCCGACCATGGTGGTGACCGCCTCGCGGACCAATACCACCGCGGAAGATTCGCCGCAGACCGTGCGCATCATCAGCGAGGAGGAGATCGCCCAGCAGCTGGACGTGACCACCGACTCCTCCCAGATCCTGAGCAACCTGCTGCCGTCCTATTCGCCCAACCGCCAGAAGATGACCGGCAGCGGCGAGACCCTGAGGGGCCGCACACCGCTGTTTCTGATCGACGGCATTCCCCAGTCGAATCCGCTGCGTCCGACCGGTCGTGAGGCCCACACCATCGATTTCTCCCAGGTGGAGCAGATCGAGGTGATCCAGGGCGCCAACGCCACCAACGGCGTCGGCGCAGCCGGCGGGGTGATCAACATCATCACCAAGCGTCCGGAGCCGGGTTCCTTCAATCAGCACTTCGGCGTGCAGATGACCACCCCGACCAGCGAGCTGGACGAGGACACCCTGAGCTACAAGACCGACTACGGCTTCAGCGGCAACAAGGGCAACGTCGACTACCTGTTTGGTCTGAGCTACGAGGACCAGGGGCTGTACCTGGACGCCAAGGACGACCCGGTCGGTGTCGACAACACCCAGGGCGACCTGATGGACTCGCGCAGCTATGACCTGCTCGGCAAGATCGCCTATTGGATCGACGATGACCAGCGCATCCAGTTCACCCTCAACCACTACGACATCGAAGGTCACAACGACTACGTCAGCGTGACCGGCGATCGCGACGCCGGCATTCCGACCACCTCCGTGCTTGGCACCCCCGAGGGCGACGCCCCCTTCAACGAGGTCTGGACCACCGGGCTTAGCTACGAGAACTACGACCTGGCCGGCATGCACCTTAGCGCCCAGGCCTACTATCAGGACTACGAGGCGTTGTTCGGGGCCACCGACTCCGGTAGCTTCCAGGATCCGTCACTGGCGCCGGTAGGCACCTACTACGACCAGAGCTCGGCCAAGACCGAGAAGTTCGGCACCAAGGTCTCGCTGACCAAGGACGATCTGTGGAATGACCGGCTCAAGCTGACCGGTGGCTTCGATACGCTGTTCGACGAGACCGAGCAGTACCTGTATCAGAGCAACCGCACCTACGTGCCGCCCACCGAGTACACCGATCTGTCGCCTTTCTTCCAGGCCGAACTGCAGCCCATCGACTCGTTGCTGCTGTCCGCCGGGGTGCGTTATGAGTACGCCGAGCTGGATATCGATGACTATCAGACGGTGTGGGCCAACAATGGCGTCGACGTCGAGGGCGGCAATCCTGACTTCGACGAGACGCTCTACAACGTCGGCGCGGTGTGGAAGCCGGTCGATCGCGTCAGCCTGTTCGCCAACTACTCCGAAGGCTTCTCGATCCCTGATGTCGGTCGTGCGCTGCGCGGCATCGATACCCCGGGACAGTCCGTCGACAGCATCGACAATCTGCGTCCCATCGTGACCGAAAACGTCGAGACCGGCGTGCGCTTCGAAGGGGATCGCCTGTCGGCAGAGCTGAGCTACTACGAGTCCACCTCCGACTTCGGCAGCCGCCTGACCGAAGAAGACGACGTCTTCGTCATGAACCGCCAGGAGACCCAGATCACCGGTATCGAGGCCTCGGTGGACTACGCCTTTACCGAGCGCCACTCCGGTCGCCTGGCCTATTCCCACATGACGGGTCTGTATGACAGCGACGACGATGGCGACCTCGATGCTGAACTGTCCGGCCTGGATGTCTCGCCGGATCGTCTGATCGGTAGCTGGTCCGCCAACTGGACCGACAAGGTGTCCACCTTCCTCCAAGCCAACTACTCGTTCGATGAGACCTATGACGAGGACGATCGCGAGTTCGACGGCTATCTGTTGGTGGACGCTGCGGTGGGCTACCAACTGCCTACCGGCAAGCTGAATGTGGGCGTGTCCAACCTGCTCGACGAGGACTACATCACCTACTACTCCCAGAGCGCGCTGGTCAACGACGACCGTTACTTCGCCGGTCGTGGTCGTACCCTGACGGTAGGGTATAGCGTCGACTTCTAAAGGCCGCGTTTGTAAGCACTGCGGCTGGAAAGCGCTACTTTTCGTAAGCGCCGCTAGTCGGCTGACCCGGACCGCCGCCAGGACGGCGGCGGTCCACGCGGATGGGCCGTGGTGCCGCTTTGATGACACCAGGCAACGCCTGACGCTGTTGTCAGACCATCTCCAGAATCAGTTTCCAGATCAACGACTTCATAACAACGTACTCCATAACAACTACGCCATAACAACAACCCTTCGCCAAGTGACTAGCCAGGAAAGCGCGGTTTCCCCTGACGAAAGGCGTCGATGATTCGACGTCCGGGGAAGCAAAACAAGGAAGGAATCCTTGCGGAGGTTGCACATGCAATTCCCCCCATGTACTCGCACCCCTGGCGAGATCGCTCGGCATGCCTCACAGCATGCCCTGCTCAACGGCATCATCAAGGAAGTGGCGATCCCCCACGACCTGTTGAGCCACCACTGGCCCGCCAACCGGCTTGGCCTGCCAACGAGCCTCCAGGGCCTGCCATTGCAGGTCGCCTGGTCGTCTTCTCTAACCCTGTTCGTGCTGGTCGATCGCCACTCGGCGATGGGCTGCCATCAGGTTGTGTCGCCGCTGTATCTGCGACGCGGCCTCGATCAGCCCTGGCGGGAGGCCGATACCGGCGAGCTGGTAACGGCCCTGCTGGAAGATGGCCCCTGGCGCGAGGCCAGCCCCAACCCCGAGTTCGGCGACCAGGTGCTGCAGAGCCAGGCGGTGATGGCCTCCATCATCGAGGACGCTCGGCGACGCCCACATGACCCGCTCAAGGACTACGCCGCCAGCGAACAGGGGCTGTGGTTCGGCCATCCCAATCACCCCACGCCCAAGGCCAGGCAGTGGCCGCAAGGCTTGAAGGGGCAGGGCAGGGGCTGCTCCCCCGAGTTTGGTCAGGGTACCCGGTTGCACCAGTTCTCGTTTCCGGCGCAAGGGCTACGGATCGCCTGCAATGGCCTGGAGCCCGGTGAGGTGCTCAGTCAGGCCGCGGACCAGAGCGCTGAGCCCGAGGCCGGGCGGGTGGTGCTGGCCATGCATCCGGTCCAGGCCGAGCTGTTTCGCCAGGCGCCGGATGTCGCCGCGCGGATCCACGACGGCTGCATCCGCGACCTGGGCAGAAGCGGCCCGCTGGCGCTGCCCACCGCCTCGATGCGTACCTGGCATGCGCCTGAGCATCCCTGGTTCATCAAGGGCTCGCTCAACGTGCGCATCACCAACTGCGTGCGCAAGAACGCCTGGTACGAGCTCGAGAGCACCCTGGTCATCGATCGCATCATGGGCCGCTTGATCGACAGTGAAGACCCGGCGCTCGAGACCCTCGAGCTGGCCCGGGAGCCCGCCACCCTGCACTGGGCCCCGCAGGATGCTGACGACGACCAGCGCCGCTGGTTCCGCGAGCAGACCGGGGTCATCCTGCGCGAGAACTTCTGTCGGCGTTTCGGCGCCGAGCGCTGCCTGCTGGCGGCGACGGTATTCGCCCGTGACACCGAGCTTGAGCCGATGGCGCCATCGTTGGTGGCGTGCTCGATACCACCTGCGTCCGCTGCTGTGAGCGGCGCTCCCGCCGACGATGTGCCCGAACACAGGATCGTCGACTGGTACAAGGCCTATCTTGGCGCCCTGGTCGAGCCGGTGCTGGCGCTGTATTTCCGTCATGGCATCGTGGTCGAGCCGCATCTGCAGAACTGTGTGCTGATCCATGACCAGGGCTGGCCCCGTCGCGTACTGCTGCGCGACTTCGAAGGCGTCAAGCTGACCGAGGATCAGGGCCTTGACTGGCTCGCCGGCGAGACGCTGGATGAGCGCGTGCGCGCGTCGATGACCTACAGTCGCGACAAGGGCTGGAAGCGCATCGCCTACTGCCTGCTGGTCAATCACCTGGCCGAGGCGATCCTGGCGTTGAGCTGGCGCCGCCCGGCCCTGGCCGAGCGTCTGTGGGAGGCCACCGGGGAGGAGCTTTCGCGGGTCAGGCAACGGCTCGGAGTCGCCACGCCCGAGCTCGATGGCCTGCTCGCAGGCGGCGACTTGCCGTGCAAGACCAACCTCAAGCTCAGGCTGATGGCCCGGGCCGATCGTCACGCCGACTATGTGTGGCTGCCCAACCCCTGGCATCAGCTCGCAGGTGAGCGTCTGGAGGTGGCCCATGGCTGACAGTGTTGCTGTCTCGGGGCGCAGCGAGGCCCAGCTGCTGCCGCCAGCGGTGCGGGAGGCGATACGTTGCCACCAGGCCGAAGCGCAAGATCCTATCGCCGCCTTCTTCTATGACCTGGACGCGCTCGCCGCCCGGGCGCGTTCGATCAAGGCAGCACTGCCCGACGGTGTCGAGCTCTTCTACGCCATCAAGGCCAATAGCGAGGCGCCGGTCCTCGGGACCTTGGCCCCCATCGTGGATGGCTTCGAGCTGTCCTCCGGTGGCGAGATCGGTCGCATGCGCGAGGCGACGAGCACGCTGCCCTGGGTGCTGTCGGGACCGGGCAAACTCGACACGGAGATGGCGTTGGCCATGGGCGAGAGCATCGAGGCCTTTCACGTGGAGAGCCTTGGCGAGATCGCGCGGCTTGAGCGACTCGCCGCGGCCAGGGGGCGTCACCAGGCGGTGCTGATCCGCATCAATCCGACCCTGCCCGAGGCGCTGTCGAGTCGTCTGCGCATGGCCGGTATCGCCACCCCCTTCGGCATCGACGAAGCCAGGCTTGGCGAGGCGGTGGCGGCGGTGGACGCCGCTGCCCATCTCACCCTGGTCGGCTTTCATATCCACGCCATGTCCCACCAGACGAGCGTGGCGCGCCACCAGGCGTTGCTTGACGGTTACCTGGCGCGCTGGCCCGAATGGCGCGCGCTTGCCGCCTCGCCCGCCAGGGTCACCCAGCTCAATGTCGGGGGGGGCATCGGCGTCGACTACATGGCGCCGTTCGAACCCGAGCGTCAGTTCGACTGGCAGACGCTGTGCGCCCATCTGGACGCCCGACTCAAGGCGATGGCTCAGGCCCCGCGGGTGCGCTTCGAGATCGGCCGTTTCCTTAGTGCCTTCTGTGGCTACTACGCCATCGAGGTGCTGGACACCAAGCACAGCCATGGTCAGGGCTTCGTCGTCTGTCGTGGCGGTACCCACCAGTTCCGGCTGCCCGCGGCCCAGGGCCACGACCACCCGGTCATCCACCTGCCGAGCGGGGAGCGCGGCGAAGCGTCGTCCGGCGAGAAGCGACCCTGGACGGTGGTGGGGCAGCTATGTACGCCCAAGGACGTGCTGGGGCGTGATCGACTGCTTGGCGACGTCGCCCCGGGGGATCTTCTGGTGCTGCCGCTGGCCGGGGCCTACGGCTACAACATCTCCCACGCTGACTTTCTGTGCCACCCAAGGCCGCCGCAGATCTTCATTGGCGCCGACAGGGCGTCACCCGACACCGCACGCTGAGGTTATTCATGTCATCACCTTCCTACGTTGCCGAGCCAGCGACGGGGTCCGCTGACGCCGTCGCAGACGTCGCCGCACCTCGAGTTGCCCCCTGTGTTGCTCCCAGTGCTGTTCCCGCTGCCGTACCCTTTGCCAGTTCCGACGACTGGCGTCATCGCCCGCGCATCGAGCGGCGGGTTATCGGCCAATTGCTGCAGACCCTGCTGTACGAAGACGTGCTCGAGTATCGCTGCGAGCACCTGGCCCCGCCTGAGGGTGAAGGGCAGGGACGTGAAACCACCTTCGTTGTCTCCCTGGGAGAGCGCGACTATCGGGTGCGAGGCTGGCTGTGCCACAGCTTCTCGCTGATTCGCCTCGATCATCAGAGTCTGGCTGTTGCGTCGACTCAGGCGCTGGCTCGGGCGCCGGCTCGGGCGTCGACAAAGGCGCCGGCTCTGGCCGGACGCGATGGCCGGACCCAGTCGCCATCGCTCTCGGAGTTTCTGGACGACCTGGCGTCCACACTGAGCGCCAGGGCCGAGGGAGACCTTCAAGGGCGGCTGCAGCCGGGGTTCATCAACGAGCTCAAGCAGACCCTGATCAAGGACCTGCAGTCTTCGACGGCAGCGCCCGTCGACGGCCAGAGCGCGCCCCACACGCTCGACGCCGACGCCCTGGAGCAGTACTTCACCGACGCCCACAGCTACCATCCCTGCTACAAGTCTCGTCTCGGTTTCACGCTTGGCGACAACTGTCGCTTCGGTCCCGAGTTCGGCCAGCCGCTGCGGGTGCTGTGGCTGGCGCTGCCGGCGCGGCTGGCTCATCAGGGGGCTGTTCCTGGTCTCGGCGCCCTGGCGACGTTTGCGGCCATGGCCGATGCCGAGCTGGGTGACGAGGGATCGCCGGCCAGGCAGCGTCTGGCCGAGTGGCTAGGCGAGCGAGGCCTTGCGCGCGAGCAGGCGGTGCTGCTGCCGGTGCACCCCTGGCAGTGGGAAAACGTGCTGGTCGGCGCGCTCTACCCGGAGCTTGCCAGCGGCGAGATCGTCCTGCTCGGCGAGGGCGAGACCCGCTATCGCCCGCAGCAGTCGATTCGTACCCTGGCGCCGCTGGATCACGATCGGCGCGCGTCCCCGACGCCCTATCTCAAGCTGGCGCTGGGGATCACCAACACCTCCAGTACCCGCATCCTGGCGCGCCATACCATCACCAACGGCCCCATCATCACCGCCTGGCTCAAGCAGCTTCTGGAGAGCGACGCCGGCGCCGGGGCGGCCAACGTCGTGATCCTCGGCGAGGTGGCCGGGGTTGCCCTGGACGAACGCGCCTTTGGCGGCCTGCGCCATGACGAGGTGTACGGCCAGGCCGGCGCCCTGTGGCGTGAGCATATCGACGGCTTTCTCGCCCCTGGCGAGCAGGCGGTTCCCTTCAACGGCTTGAGCCAGTGTCTGCGCGACCCGGACGGGGCGCCCACAGAGCCCTTTATTGCCGACTGGATCGCCCGTCACGGGCGCGACGCCTGGACCCGCCAACTGGTGAGCGTGGCGACACTGCCGATCATCCACCTGCTGTTCGCCGAAGGGGTGGGGCTTGAGTCCCACGGCCAGAATATCGTGGTGATCCACCGAGACGGCTGGCCAGTGCGAGTCGCGCTCAAGGACTTCCACGACGGGGTGCGCTACTGCCCGTCGGCGCTGGCCCGCCCGGAGCTGGCCCCCAGCCTGGAGCCGCTGCCGGCGGCCCACGCCGCGCGCAACCGCAACTCCTTTATCGTTACCGATGACCTGGCGGCGGTGCGCGACTACTCCTGCGACGCCTTCTTCTTTATCGCCCTGGCCGAGATGGCGATCTTCCTCGAGCGTCACTTCGGACTCACCGAGGGCTCCTTCTGGGCCATGGTCGCCGACGTCATCACCGCCTACCAGGACGCCCATCCAGAGCACGCCGAGCGCTATCGCCAGTTCGACGTCTTTGTCCCCGACTGGGAAGTGGAAGCACTGACCCGCCGGCGGCTGTTCGGCGACGAGATGCCTCAGATCAAGCGGGTGCCCAATCCCCTGGCCTTGCATGCACCGGTGCAGCGCCCTGCGTCTGTGACCACGGGGAAGGCTGCAGCGATACAGGAGCGTACCCCATGCTGAGAACCAATCGCCTGAAACGTGCGCTAATCGAGCAGCGCGAGATCTACGGAGTGCTGGCGTCGTTGCCCACGGCGGCGTCGATCGAGCTGATCGCCGAAGCCGGCTTCGACTTCGTGGTGATCGACACCGAGCACGTGCTGATCAACCCGGAAACCGTCGAGCACATGATCCGCACCGCCGAGAGCTACGGACTGACGCCGTTGGTGCGGGTCGCCGACGACAACCCCAAGACCCTGCTGCGCCTGCTCGACGGCGGCGCCCAGGGCATCGTGTTGCCGAGCGTCGAAGACCCCGAGCGACTGGCCGCCGCGGTGGGTGCCTGCAAGTACGCGCCCCAGGGCACGCGCAGCCTCAACGCCGGGCGCCCCGGCGCCTTCGGCAAGCACTCCCTGGCCGAATACGTTCAAAAGGCCAACGACGAGATCCTGGTCGTCGCCATGATCGAGAGCCGGGCCGGCGTCGAGCGCATCGACGAGCTGTGCGCCGTCGATGGTCTCGACCTGGTGCTGGAAGGTGCCGCCGATCTGTCCCAGTCCCTGGGCGTGAGCTGGCAGACCGCCCACCCCGAGGTGCTAAAAGCGCTTTGCCGAGTGCAGCAGCGGGCGGCGGACCACGGCCTTCCCTACGCCGCCTTCCTGCGCCATGCGGACGCCAAGGCCGAGTGGCGCGAGCGCGGTGTGCGTACCTTCCTGCTCGGCGACGAGCGGGGCATCGCCTTTCGCGCCCTGACGAGCGCCTTGAAGGAGGCACGCGCATGAGGTGCCTGTCGCTTGCTTCCGGTGCCCCTGTTGCCCGAACCCCGAACCCTGCTGTCGCGCCTTCGTCGGTGCCCCCGATTGTTGCAGTTGCAAGGAGAGCCCAATATGGCCTCGTTTGATTCCGTTTCTTCGCCCGTTTCTTCACCTCAGGCTTCACCCCAGGCGAGGCGCCTGGCCAGCGAGCAGATCCTTCAATCGCTGGTCGATGGCCTGCTGGTCGAGGGGATCCTCGAGATCGACTCGCTGGCCGGTGATGACGGCGATGCCCGTTCGTTTGCCGCTGAGCTGTTTGGTGATGACACTCTGGTGGCCCACCCCGGGGCGCGATTGTGCCGCCAAGAGCGGGCCCAGGGCGCTAGCCAAAAGACCAGCCTGGTGATGCTGCTGGAGCCAGGTATTGCCCAGGACTGGCAGAAGGTGCCCGGCACGCCGGTGTTGGCTCACGATGGGGGGACTCCGTCGCCCCTGGATCCCGTGGCATTGATGCGCCGGGTGTTCGGCGGCGATGAACAGGCCCTGACGCCTGGCCAGCGCGTCTTTCTCGACGCCCTGGAGGACAGCCTGTGGCAAGCCACGGCCTCCATTGCGCACGGCGTGGACACCCGCCATCTTGCCTCCCTGGGCACCCTTGAGCACTTCACCATTCTGGAGCAGTGGGCGTCGCTGCTCGACCGGCCCTACCATCCCACCGCCAAGGCCAAACAGGGTTTAAGCGCTGCCGAGTACCGTGCCTATATGGCCGAGTTTGCCAACCCCGTCGAGCTTTACTGGGTGGCGGTCGCGCGTCACCGGCTGACCCATGGCGCAGGGGTGGGGGCGCTCGCAGCCGGCGCGGGGTCGGGCGCCGATAGAGCGACAGCCGGCGCGGTGTCGGGCGCCATTGGAGCGGTGTCGGGCGACATTAGAGCGGCTTCGGGCGACATTGGAGCGGCTTCGGGCGACATTAAGGCCCCCGCAGACTGGCTGCTCGCGGCCGAGGAGCGTCAGGCACTGGACGATGAGATGCGCGCCAAGGGCATCGCCGATAGCCACCTGGCGCTGCCGGTGCACCCCTGGCAGCACGATCATGCCCTGCCGAAGTGGCTCGCCGAGGACTTTGCCGCTGGTCACTGCATCACCCTGGAGGCTAGCGCCGGGCGCTGGTGGCCGACCTCGTCGCTGCGCTCGCTGCTGCCGGCTGCGCCCTCGTCAGACGGCACAGCGCATAGCCTCAAGCTGCCCATGGCCATCCACTCGCTGGGGGCCTCGCGCTACCTGCCGGCGGTGAAGATGATCAATGGCGATCTGAGCGCACGGCTGTTGGAAGAAGCTCGGCAGCGCGATCCACTGCTGGAAAGCGCCTTGCACCTGTGTGACGAAGGCAAGTGGTGGGCTTACCTGCCCGAGGACGCCAGCCTGTTCGATGAGGCCCCGCGCCACCTGAGCGCCATGGTGCGCAGCTATCCTCAGGCGCTGCTCGAGCAGGCCGGCACCCAACTGGTACCCATGGCGACCCTGGGTACGCCGCTACCGATGGTCGGGGCGTCCGGTCCAGCACGCGTCAGCGCCCATCACGTCTTCGATGACTGGATGGTGCAGCGTGGCATGGAACAGGGAGCCGCGAGCGCACAGGCGCTGTTTGGCGAGCTGTGTGCGCGCTTTTTCGAGATCAACCTGCGCATGCTGAGGCTTGGCATGCTGGCGGAGGTGCACGGCCAGAACGCCGTGCTGGTGGTGCGCCAGGGTAGGGTCGAGGGACTGTTGCTGCGTGACCATGACTCGCTGCGTATCAACGTCGGCCAGCTCGAGCGTCACGGCATGCAGGATCCCTGCTACCGGATCAAGCCGGGTCACGCCAACACCCTCTACCACGACAGTCAGGAGGCGCTGTTGTTCTGGCTGCAGACCCTGGCGATCCAGGTCAATCTGCGTGCGATCATCGACACCCTGGCGGGGCACTATGGCCTTTGCCAGCGCGCGCTATGGCGGGATCTGACGGTTCAACTCGAGGCCCAGCTCGGCGCCGTGCCCTTCGATGCCGCCGAGCGCAATGTCTTGAAGTCCGCGCTGTTCGAGCGCGAGCGCTGGCCCTACAAACGCCTGATCGCCCCGATCATCGAGCGTGCCGGAGGCCCCGGCAGCATGCCTTTTGGCGTCAGCGAGACCGTCAATCCGCTGAGGGCCTGCCAGGGGGCGCTGACGCCTCAGAACGCCGAGGCAACTGCCGATGTTGAACAGGGTGTCGGTACCGCTGGCGAAGCCGACCGTCTGGGGACGCTGCAGCAAGCCTGATCTCACCGTCAGGAAAATACGCGGCGGCATCGGTGAACACCGATGCCGCCGTTTTTTCGTGCGCAAGAGACGGGATATTCAGCGAAGCCATTCGGGATGCTCAGCGAGCATCGCCTCGCGCCGACGAGTTTCGTCCTGCTGCTTGGCCAGGGCTTTTTCGGCCAGCTCGTCGGCCCGGTGCGGGGGCACCACGAACAGACCGTCGTCGTCACCGAGCACCAGATCGCCGGGCGCGATGGAGACCCCGTCGATAGCCACCGGGGTATTGATCTCACCCTCCAGCGATAGCGAGCGGGTGGTCAGCGGACTGGTACCCGCAGCAAACATCGGCAGGGTCAGCCGAGACAGCGTCTCCCGGTCGGTGACGGCGCCATTGGTGACGACGCCGGCCAGTCCCTTGGTCAGCGCCGCGTAGGCGCGAAATTCGCCCCAGCAGGCGCGACGATGATCACCGGACACGTCGATCACCAGCACGTCACCGGGGCGTGCGAGCGTCAGCGCCTCGCGGATGATGCTGCCGTCGACATGGGGAATTCTGACCGTCAGGGCGGTGCCGACCAGGCGCACCGGACGGTGCAGCGGCTCCAGCGAGGCAATGGTGCCAAAGTCACTGAAGTGGCCCAGGGTCGAGGTGGCAAGCCCGGCGAAGCGATCGATCTGCGCCTGGCTGAAGCTGTCACTGCGGGGGGCAATGTGGAACATCGGACCTCCTGTCGGATGTGTTGCTGAGGGAGTGCTGATCGGGTTACGGCGAGGCACCCAGCGCCCTTACTGCCGGGTGCGATAGAGCAGATAGACGAAGAAGGGCGCACCCACCGCGGAGACGAAGACCCCGGCGGGCAGGTCCTTGGGCAGAAAGGCCACTCGGCCGATCAAGTCGGCGTAGAGCACGATCAGCGCACCACACAGCGCCGCCACCGGCACCAGCCGCGCCAGACTGCGGCCGACCAGGCGGGCCGCCAGATGGGGCGCCACCAGGCCGACGAAGCTGAGTCCCCCGGCAAACGCCACCGCCGCGCCGGCCAGTGCCACGCTGAGGGCCAGCAGGATCAGCCGGCTTCTCAGCACATCGACACCGAGCCCGACGGCCACGGCGTCGCCCAGTGCCAGGGCGTCCATATGCCGAGCCAGGCTCAGGCACAGCGGAATCGCCACCAGCAGCCAGGGCAGCAGCGACAGCACATGGCGCCACTGGGCCGCATACAGGCTGCCGGTGAGCCAGACGTAGGCGTGCAGCGCCGAGGCGTCGTCGATGATCACGATCAGCAGGGTCGTCGCCGCCCCCATGGCGGCGGATAGCCCGATACCGACCAGCACCACCCGGCTGGGGTTGAGCCCTTTACGCCAGGCCAGCGCCACCACCAGCACCGTGGCTATCACGGCGCCGCCCAGCGCCGCCAGCGGCAGCAGATGGATGCTCAGCTGACTGGCAAAGCCGGCCAGAAACACCACCGCCGCCAGCGCTGCGCCGCTGGTGATACCGATCACATCCGGGGAGGCCAGCGGGTTTCTGACGATGCCCTGCAGCACCGCGCCGGCCACCGCCAGCGCCGCGCCCACCAGCACCGCCAGCAGAATGCGCGGCAGCCTCAACTCCCAGACGATAAAGCCAATGTCGCTGGCCTGGGGCGCGGCCAGGGCTTTCAGCACCTCGATGGGTGGAGTGGGGAAGCTTCCCAGCGACAGCGACAGGCCTGCGCTTGCCACCAGCGCAAGCGCCAGCAGCGCTACCAGGCGGCGATAGCGTCGGTTGGCCTGCTCTTGTGTATGGCCTCGTGTATGGCCCTGTGTGGCGGATTCGGCGTTGGCGCCAGACAAGCTGCTCATGCGGATACCTGCTTCTTGCGGGCCAGATAGATAAAGAAGGGCGTGCCGATCAGCGCGGTCATGACGCCGACCGGGATCTCCTGGGGCGCCATCAGAAAGCGCGAGGCGATATCGGCGACCAGCAGCAGCGTGGCCCCGAGCAGCGCACACGCCGGCAGCAGCCAGCGATGGTCGATGCCGACCAGGCCGCGGGCCATGTGTGGCACGATCAAGCCGACGAAGCCGATCATCCCGGCAAGCGCCACCGAGCTGCCGGCCAGCAGGATTACGCACAGGCCCAAGGCAAGCTTCAGGGTGCCGGCGCGCATGCCCAGGCCGGTGACCATGTCATCGCCCAGCAGCAGGGCGTTGGCCTGACGGGCGAGGGCCGCGGTGATCGCAAGGGCCAGGGCAAACAGCGGCAGCAGTGGCACCACCAGTTCAAGCTCGCGCCCGGAGACCGAGCCCGCCAGCCAGTACAGCACGCTCTCGAAGCTCTGCTGGTCGATGATCAACAGGCCCTGACTGAAGGACACGAACATCGCCGTCACCGCCACCCCGGCGAGCACGACCCGAAGCGGTGACAGCTCGCCGCGCCGGCCATGGCTGAGCGCCACCACGGCGAGTGCGGCGACCAGCGCGCCGAGCAAGGCCGCCCACACGTACTGACCGGGGGTGTGCAGCGGCAGCAGCGATACCGCTACCACCACAAAGAACATGGCGCCGGCGTTGATGCCGAGGATGCTTGGCGAGGCCAGCGGGTTGCGCGTCATGGTCTGCATCAGCGCACCGGCCACCGCCAGGCTTGCACCGGTCAGGGTGGCGATCACCGCCCGGGGCAGGCGTTCGCTGAGGATGATGATATGGCTGACCCTGCCACCGTCGTAGTCGGTGATGGCCTCAAGGGCGGTCAGCGGTGCGATCTCGGTGGTGCCGAGGACCACACTGGCGCCGAACGCCGCCAGCAGCAGCAGGGTACCGAGGATCAGTCCGGCGGCCCGGGTGGAGGTGCGTTCCAGCATCAGGCCGCACCCTCGTCTGTTGTGGCCGACGGCTCTTTAATAGCTGAAGGCTCTTTCACAGCTGAAGGCTCCTCACCCAGCGCGTCACCCAGCGCGCAGGAAGGGGAGAGCGCCTGCGGCGCCAGGCCGTAGTGGCGATAGAGGTCATCGAGCATCGCGTTTGCAGCGAGGATCCCGCCGCCCATGATCCAGTTGACTGTGTCTACTTCGTACACCCGGCCGGCTTGTGTCGCGGTAAGCCGCTGCCATAGCGGGTGGGCGGTCCAGTGGCGGTAGGTGTTTTCGATCGCTGGGTCGTCTTCCAGCAGCACGAAGATGACGTCGGCGTCCAGCGCGGGGATGTTCTCTTCGCTGGTCAACTTCATGCCCCAGCCGCTGTCGTTGGCGGCGTCAGGCTGGCGGAAGCCCAGCTCCTCCAGGATGCTGCCGGCGAAGCCGGAGGAATACAGACGCACGTGGTCGCTCTTGAAGCGCACCACCGCGGCCTTCTGCGGCCAGGCGTCACCCAGTGTCGTGGCGATTTTCGCGCGCAGATCCGCTACCCGGTCGTCCCAGCAGGCCAGCAGTTGTTCGGCCCTGGCCTCGCGCCCGGTCGCCGCCGCCACCAGCGTGAGCGAGGCCTTGAAGTCAGACACCGTGGACGAGAACACCGTCGGCGCGATCTGCTCGAGCAGCGGGCGCACCCGTTCGTGTCGAAAGCGGGTGGCGACGATCACTTCGGGATCGAGCCAGGCCACTTTTTCCAGGTTGGGCTGGGTCTCCAGGCCCACGTGCTCGACGCCATCGATCGCCTCGCGCAGGTAGCGATAGGTGGGCTTCTCCATCCAGGCATCGACTACCCCGATGGGCGTTACCCCCAGCGCTACCGCGCTGTCCGTGGCCCCCTGATACAGCGTGACCAGACGCGGCGCCGAAGCCGAGGAGACTGCCGGGGCAGCGGCCGCCGAGTCCGCGCTTACTTCAGACCTTATATCAGCCCTTGCACCAGCCCTGATGTCGGCCTCGGCAGTGCCTGCAAACAACAGCATCCCGGCGAGCAGGGCGAGTGCCACAAAGGCCAGCACGCCGGCGAACAGCCCGAGCACCAGCAGCAGGCTGCGCAGCACTGAGGGTGCCTGCCGAGGCTGGGGCCGGGAGCGGTGCGGCGGCTCGGGTGGCATGTGTGATGAAAATGGCGAGCGCGAGCCTGGTGAGGGTTGCGACGGCGGTCGCAGCGATGGCGTGAACGTCATGGGGATGATCCTTCACCTGTATTGGCGTGTCTGGCGCCCCGACGAGTGGCCGATTTCTCGCCCCAGCGCCCAGGCCAGCGGCAGGCACAGCAGGGCAATGGCGGCCAGGGCGATAAAGGTCTCGTGCAGGGCCTGGGCGCTGGCCTCGGCGGCACTCACGCCAGCGGCGGTGACGCCACTTACGCGGGTGTCGTAGTAAAGCGATAGCGCCACCAGACCCAGCGAGGCGATCAACCGCCTCGCCATATTGTTCATGGCCGAGGCCTGGGCCATGTCCCGGTCGGGCAGGGCGCGCATGCCCACCGTGGTGGAGGGCAGATAGCCGCAAGCAAGGCCAATGCCACGCGTCCCCATCCACAGCCCCACTACCCAGGCTGGCGCCGCCGACGACATCAGCGCGAGCCCCGCAAGACTGACAGCGGTCAGCACCAGGCCGGCGAGAAGACACCACTGGGGCGGGTAGCGGTCGATCATCCGCCCGGCGATGGGCGAAGACAGCGACGCCATCAAGGCCGTGGCCAGAAACACAAGCCCGGTGGTCAGCGGACTCGCCCCGAGCACCTGGTGCATCCACAGCGGCACCAGCAGTACGCAGCCGAACAGGATGATGGACTGCAGGCAGGCCAGGATGACGCTCAGGCGAAAGGCGCGGTGTCCAAATAGGGACAGCGACAGCAGAGGCGCCGGGGCTCCCTGGGCTGCTGTGGGGTCGGCATTCCGCTCCTGCATACGCCCTGCCTTGAACTCCATACCCCGTTCGACCACCACGAACCCCGCCAGGGCGGCCAGTCCGAGCCCCAGGGGGACAAGCGCCGAGGGCGTGAGCAGTTCGGCCAGGCTGTCGATTCGGCTTAGCGAAAACAGCACCGCGCCCATACCGAGGGTAATCAGCACAAAGCCCGGCAGGTCGAAGCGCCTGGCACGGTTGGGCGCCTCCCGATGGAGGCAGCGCCAGCCGACCACCAGCCCCAGCAGCGCAAAGGGCAGATTCATGACGAACAGCGCCCGCCAGTGGCTGACCTCCAGCAGCAGGCCGCCAACGCTTGGGCCGATGGCCGGCGCGATCATCACCGCAAACCCCCAGATGCCGCTGACGCGGCCCCGCTGCTCGGGCGGATAGGCGGCGAAGATCAGTGCCAGCGACAGCGGCATCATCAGCCCCGCTGCCATGCCCTGGACGCCCCGGGCGATGATGATGCTGTCTAGACTGTCGGCCATGGCGCCGAGGCCAGAACCGGCGATAAAACCGACCAGCCCCAGCAGATAGATCACCCGCCGGCCGAAGCGGTCGGCCAGATAGCCGGTCAGCGGCATGGTCATGGCCATGCTGATCATGAACAGGGTGATGACCCAGTTCACCTGGCTGGCGCTGGCATCGAAGGTCGCCATCAGCTCCGCCACCGCCAGGTTCAGCGCACTGTTGTTGAGGCTGACGGTAAAGGTGCCCAACAACACGCTGACCAGCACCCAGGCACCTCCGGCGCGGGCCTTCGATAAATCATCACAAGACAGCTCAGCACCCCGCGACGCAGGGACCTTGGTAAGCGTATTGGTGGGCCGGGCCTGGAACATGAACCGTCTCACAGTCCTGGAAAGCGGAAATGCGGAGGGCCAAGAGCATGCCATGATGCAAAAGCAAATGCAATTCATTATCAAATGAGAGGGGGAGGAATACTACCCGAAGTCGTCGCGCCAGGTGAGCGACGCCATCAGCCTGAAACCATAAGCGCCGGACCTGAAATGGCCCGGCGCCTGGTGGGGATGGGAATTCCCAGGACGAAATTTAGAAGTCCATGGTCCAGCCAAGGGTAAAGGTCCGTCCCCGACCCTGATAGTCGTACAGGTACTCCGGACCGTAGTAGGGCGAGTAGAACATTGCCGCTCGCTGTCCCCAGACGGTGGAATATTCCTCGTCGAGCAGGTTGTCGATACCCAGCGTCAGACGGCCGATATCGATATCCTGGGCCAGTGCCAGGTCCACCGTGGTGTAGCCGTCGATCTGGCGGTCATCGTCATCTTCCAGGTTATGGGCATGGTTGGCCTGCAGGCGGGCGCTGCGTCCTGCCGCCATGTCCTGCCAACCGACGAAGGCGGTGGCGGAGGACAGCGACGCATAGCGGGCGTCACGCTTTTCCCAGCTGCCGTTCTCGTCTTCCTGCTCCGAGCGCACCAGGTGCAGGGTGCCGCCGACCTCGAAGCCGCCGTCCAGGAAGCGGGTCACCGCCGCCTCCAGGCCGTAGTCACGCTTGTTTTCCTCGACCACGCTGACCGACAGGTCTTCGGCATTTTCGACCGCCTTGTCGGACCAGGCGTAGTAGATCGCCGCCTGGGTGCTCCAGTCGGCGTCATTGAAGCGCCAGCCGAGTTCCACCTGGTCTGTCTTGATGGCGTCCAGCGGGTTGTCGTCGACGCTGACATCGGCGCTCTTGCCGTAGTACTTGGCCGGGTCCGGCAGCTCAAAGCCCTGGCTGAACTGGATCCAGTTCTGGTGGCCGTTGCCGTAATCGTAGAGGGCGCTTGCGTTGACCAGGGTGGCGTCATAGTCATTCTCGCCCCCCGGTACGCCGTTGAAGTCATCGACCTCGACGTCCATATGCTGCTGGCGCACCCCGGCGGACAGGGTCAGACCGTCGGTGACCCGCCAGTCGCCCTGGGCGAAGCCGGCGTAGCCGTCGACCTCGTAGCTTGGATAGCGCGGGCCGATCTCGCGCTCTTCCTGGACGAGACCGCCACTGGCATTCGAGGTGGCGATGTCGAAGTACATCTGGTCGGCGTCGAAGGACTCACGGTCCATGTCGAGGCCATAGGTCAGCGAGACGCGCTCGCCCAGCTCGGCATCGAACAGCGCCTTGATACCGCCCAGATCGGTGTCCTGCTTGGAGGCGCGGAATTCGACGCCCTGAGTGGTGGCGTAGGGGAAGGCATTGAAGCTGGCCTCTTCTTCCCGATAGAACGCCTGCAGGTAGAAGTCCTGACCCAGCAGGTCGGCGTGGTGGTATTGCAGGTTGACCATGCGACGATCCGTCTCGGGATCGCGATCCGACGAATAGCCGTCGCGGATCTCGGCGCCTTCCAGATTGCCTAGCGCCAGGTTGGGGAAGTAGAGCCCACGGTCACCCTCATAGGCCGAGCGGTATAGCTGAGCGCCAAGCGTCAGCGTCTGCTCGGCGCTCAGCGCCAGATCGACGCTGCCCATGATGTCGATGGAGCGATTGTCCTGCAGGTCGGTCTGGGCGATGTCCGGGAAGATCTCGTCGCCACGCCCGTCATAGAAGCGTCCATTGTCCTGATAGGCCACCGCCAGACGTCCCTGGACACGCTCGCTGCCGCCACTGATCGACTGGGCCAGGCGGAAGTCGGCGTCGTCACTGTCATTGAAGCCGCTGGTGACGCTCGTCGCGGTGGAAAAGTGGCGACCGGGGCCGTCACCTTTCTTCGTCACGATATTGATGATGCCACCGGTGGCGCCACCGCCATAAAGACTGCTGGCGCCGGACAGCACCTCGACGCGCTCTATGTTGAACGGGTCGATGGCGTCGAACTGGCGCGACAGGCCCCGGGAGCTGTTCAACGAGACGCCGTCGATCAGCACCTGCACGCTGCGGCCACGCATGTTCTGGCCATAGTTGGTGCGTCCCTGGGGGGGCAGATCCAGCCCCGGTACCAACCGGCCCAGCGCGGTCTTGAGGTCGGCTCCCGTCGCGATCTGAGTCTCCAGCTGCTGCTGGTCCACCACCCACACCGCTCCGGGAATCTCGCTGATCGACTTCGGCGTGCGCGAGCCGACCACCACCATGGTCTCCTGGGATTGGACAGCTGCCTCGTCGGTGGCCGCCCTGGCGTCGGTGCCTGGCTGATCGGCGCCAACCGCCTGCGCCCAGCTAAGCGACGGAGCAGCGGCCAGCAGCAAAAGGCCTGCACCGAGGGAAAGTGACGCTGACAAGGGAGAGCCGCCATATGACGTAACGCCGGTGACTGGCGCAGTAGTAAGGGGACGCGGGCGTGTGTGGAGCTGAGTCGAAATCTGGGAAGGCATGGAATGATCGCTTGGCTGATGTTGACCGGCTTGTCGAGACGAGCCGATGGGACAGTGCGGACCGGGCTTCTGGCGGCCCGTCTCGCGCCACCTGCCGAGGGAGCTGCGTGTTGGCCGTGGGGCAGATGTGCAGCTTCGGCAGCGGCAAGCAATATAGCGAATTGTGAAAATAATGCGAAGCGTTCGTATTAAAATTTAAGATTTGTGCAAGTCAAGCTCACCCCCTCGCCGACCAGAGGCACAAGGCGTAGGCTGGATGCATCTACCACGCGACGATCAGGAGGCCTGATGGCACGAGTAAAGATCCTCAAGCAGGGCACGATCCACTGCTTTCCTCCCGGCCTGCGTGACGACCAGGGCGAGCTGGTCAACGCCGAGATTTCCGCGGTGGCCTACGACGGCGAGCGACTGTTGATGGCCAGCGACAAGCCGATCCCCGGCCACGAGCGTTCTGCCGCCTTCAGCCTGCCGTTGACCGCCGATGGTCCCGACGACAGCCGCATCGACTACCTGACCCAGCAGACCATCAAGGAAGCGGTGAAGTATGAAGACTTCGCCCTGACCACCGATGGGCGCCACATGATCGCCACCACCGGTTTCGATCGCATCGATGACGAGACCCACGAACTCAACGCCTACAACCACCTGTTGATCTGGCCACTTCACGAGCCTGACCGGGTCCAGGTGGTGGACCCCGACCCCCGTGACGGTGTGGAAGGGTCGCTCGAGTTCCGGCGCAAGATGGACGCAGCCGTAGGCGAGCCCTACTACAAGATCGAGGGTCTGGCCGCGATCCCCGGCGAGCGTGGCGATGGCCTTTTGCTGTTTGGCATCCGCGAGCAGGGCAAGGCCCACGATGACTTCGACTACGTGCGCAGGGTCATTGGTGCCCACTACATCATCAACGACGACGACAACCTGGAGTTCGTCGACGCCCTGCACGACGTCTTCAGCTTCGACCCCGGCGAGTACGACGGCGTGGAGCACATCTGTGGCCTGTCGAGCCTTGAGTACGATCCCTACCACGGCCAGCTCTACCTGCTCACCAGCTTCGAGACCGAAGAGGGCGACGACGAGGTCATCGGCGGCTATCTGTGGGTGATGTCACTGCACGACTTCCGCCAGGGCAGGGCACCCACCCTGGTACGCGACGAGAACGACAAGGTGCTCGAGTTCGAACACAAGGCCGAAGGCCTCGCCGTGCTCGACCGCGAACGCCTGTTCGTCGCCTACGACAACGACCGCAACTACGACCTGCACAGCGTCAGCGAACGCGACGAACGCCGCTGCTGCGAAGCCCCCTACACCATCCTTGGGTTGGTGTAGTAGGCACCAAGCGGTTCAGGTATGGCACAACGCCACATCGACCCAAGGCAGGGCAGAACGCGGAGTCGGAGACTGGATAGCCCTGGCGTGGAGTAAAGAGGGATAGAGAGCGACAAGGAGCGATAGCGCGGGAGAAGGGGCGCGGAAAGAGGGAGCGTGTGGAGTGAAAAGGGCGCGTGAGGAGGAGGGCGATGTGTGGGTGCCGCGGGTACGCCAGCGGTACACCCAGCCGCCAAAACCGGACTTCGAGGCGCCAGAGCGATGATGCGAGAAAGGCTGGAAGGCGAGAAAGCGCCAGGAATGGCACAGCCGAAGCGCCTCGAAAGCCGCCATACTGACCAGTGGCAAGCGTCCACCCGAAACCCGCTAGCCTACGGCCGCAGCTTTCGCTATCATACGCCCGCGCTGATAAGGGCCTATAGCTCAGTTGGTTAGAGCAGGGGACTCATAATCCCTTGGTCGTAGGTTCAAGTCCTACTGGGCCCACCATTCAGAACAGTGGTTTAGGGCGCTATGAGCCGCTGTCTTCAATGCTTGGTTGCGGTTTGGTTGCTGATCTTTGGTAACCGCGCTATCACTGAATCCCACCTTGCCGGGTCCGCATGTGCGTAGCGGCTGGTGACTGTCAGTGACGAGTGGCCGAGTAGATCCCGGATGTTCGTCAGTGCTTCTCCCTTGCTGGCCAACAGCGAAGCGTAACAGTGCCGAAGGTCATGGAAGCGAATGTCCGGCCTACCGATCGCTTCCCTTGCACGCTCAAAAGCTCCGCGTACTCGTTCCGCTGTTGTATCGAACGGCAGGTTGGCCACCAGAGCCAGTCCTTCGTCCGTCAGCGGCACTACTCGCGGCTTTCCGCTTTTCGTCTGCTCCGGTTTCAAGACGATCCGTCCGTTGTAGACGTTGCTCTTGGCCAGTCCAAGCAGTTCGCCTCGACGCATGCCCGTGAGCATGGCCAGCAATATCACACGGCGTTCCTCCTGGTAGCGGGCTGGAACTGCCTCGAGCAATTCGGCCAGTTCAACTTCGCTCAGATATATATGCCGCTCGTTTCTGGGAGACGGCTTGCGCAGTTTCCCGTCCAGCGGCATGTCGATCCAGTCCCATTCGCGGTAGGATAGCGAAAGCACCCGTTTGACAACCTGAGTCCGGTTGTTGATCGTCGATTGCGCCAGGCCCTGTTCCCGCAGGGCCTTTTGCATTTTGCGAGCAGCATCCAGAAGTTCCTGGCCGATTGCCACCCCGGGGGCGTGTTCATCCATCCAGCCTGCCACGCAGAGAATGTGGTGCTTTTGAGAGCGAACATCGTATTCGCTGACCATCCTCTGCAGGCCTTCCGCGAAGGTACGGTGAGGCTTGCGCCCCATGACTCCATTGAACTGATCTTCCTGCTGTTGAGCTTCTGCCCTCAGTGCGTACTGCCTTGCTTCTCCCTCTGTGCGAAAAGTTCGCTGAGTGCGGCGACCGTTGATCGTTTCGCGGACGACCCACGTGCCGCGATCCTTCCGTTTGGAGACCGAGAATCCCATTGACGTTCCTCGTTGAGTTGAGGACCGCGCCTGCACTGGGCAGCGTATCCTTCAACCGCATCCTTATCAAAGCGAACCGCACTGCCGAGTTGCACAAAGCCAATTCTGTGCTTGTTCGCGTAGACCCAGCTCAGGCTCATCGCCAGCTCTTTGGCCACCTCTTCCGGTGTGAGCAGTCCCATCGTCAGTCCCCCGTGTATCTGCGGCCACCTGGGCCACGTCCAGGCCCTGCCCGCCATTCCTGTTCGTCCCGCATCCAGTCACTGCCGGCGGTGTCACGGTACTTGCAGATCGCCTGCTGGATTTCTGGCACAGCAGTGAGCTGGCGTAAGCGCTGAAGCTCTGTTTGCTGGCGCTTGATGATGCCGTTGGCGATGTCCGCCAGTTCCCAGCGGTCGGAGGGTGTCTCACCGTCGGCCTTGACCTTGCCCAGGCCGAAGCAAGCACCACATGGCTTGCTGGTGTTGCCCTTGATCTGGTCGGTGCCTGAGCCCAGACAGATAGGGCAATCGTCGTTGGCGATGGCGCGCCAGTTGTTGCGCCAGTCGTCGGCGGTGGTCAGGCTCTGAAGGCCTTTGTCGAGATCGCGGTACATGATCAGCGTGTGGCCTTCCAGCGTGCCACCGCCGGCATGTTCCCCCAACAGGGTGTAGCGGCCACCGTGCTCTTGATGCGTATGAGAGGGGCGGTCAGTCACGTTCACTCCCAAGTGCTTTTTCGAGTTTCTCGACCATCACCAGTCCCTGGTTGGCGGGCAGGTTGTCACCGGCCCAAACACGTGCCGCCCTGACGTCCTCACGCAGCCGCCAGAGCTGCCGCTCCAGCACCCGTTCCCGCTCGCTCTTTCCATCGGGGTCCAGCTCGCCCTCTGGTATCCGGGATTTTTCGACACACTTGCTCATGGCCGTCTCTCCTGTTCTCTCATGGCTCGGCGAAATTCCCGAATGACCAGGCTTGTAGTCACCAAGATCGCCAGCCCTAGAAAGCTGGCCGCCATCATGCTGCCACCCATTTGTCCGCGGCCGGCATGAACCGGCGCTCATGGGTGAAGTTGGCCTCGACAATGGCTTTGGCCAGTGGCGGGCAAACGCTGTTGCCGATCAGCCGCACCTGCTGATACTTCGGCACCGGCTTGCCATTGATCTGGGCGAACTCGTAGTGATCTGGAAAGCCCTGCGCTGCAGCCAGCTCATGGGGCTGCAGCATCCGCATGCCGATGTCGACGATGGCATACTGCTCTCCGGCAATGGTCACGGTGACTAGCTGTAAGCGGTCCTTGGTGGTGACCGTTGGTGCGGGGGCTCGCATGTCGCGGCCCGTTTCGCCCGAGCCGCTACCGTAGTAGGGCGCCAGGAAAGCGGCCACTGCGGCAGCGTGGGTGCCGCCGGCGCAGACCGTGGGCATGGGCTCCCGTGGATCACGCCCGCCACGCTCGCAGCCCTTGAGGTTCAGCAGGCTCACGGCGACTGGGGCGTTATGGTCGGTGGCGGTGATTGTTGGTAGCGGCTTGCGCAAGTCGTCACCGACGACACCGGTGTAGTGCTTAGCCAGGAAGGCCGAAACCAAGCCAATCGGGGCGCAGCCGCCGGGGTTGGCCTTGGAGTTGTCGGCGTTGCTGTTGGCGGTGATGGTGTGCATCGGCTCGTCGGCGCGATGGCCGATCGCGCCTGACCGGAACTTGGTGATGTTTGGCGCCACCACGGCGAAGCTGCCGCCCTTCGGCCAGGCGGTCACGGTGCGCAGCGGCTCACCGATGGCATTCACCAGCTCCGAGCCATTGCCGTAGTTGGCGATCGGTACGATGAACGGCTCGGCCGCCTCGACCACGTAGCGCATCACGCCCTTGGCAATGCGGCGCAGAGTGGCGTCGGCCAGGGGGCGCTGCCGCTCGAAGATGCTGGGGCACGGGATCGACCAATCGATACACTCGGCGGCGGTGCGCCAGGGCTGGAGTTTGCCCCGGCGAACGGCCGGCGAGGCCGGTTCGGCATGCGTTGGCTTTGGCCAAACGATCGGCAGCCCGTCGCGCCTGGCGATCAGGAACAGCCGGCGGCGAATGGTTGGCACGCCGTAGTCGCAGGCGCGCAGGATCTTCCACTCGACCTGATAGCCGTGGCGGCTTAGGGCACGCACGAAGGCGCGGAATGTCTGCCCCTTGTGGTCAGGGTCCGGTACGATGCGGCCCCTGGTGTCCTTCATCAGCGGGCCCCAGTCTAGGAACTCCTCGACGTTTTCCAGGGTGATCACCCGTGGCTTCACTTTTGCCGCCCAGCGCGCCGCGACCCATGCCAGGCCGCGAACGCTCTTGCTGACCGGGCGCCCACCCTTTGCCTTGCTGTGATGACGGCAGTCCGGCGAGAACCAGGCGAGCCCCACCGGTCGCCCAGCGGCGGCTTGCTCGGGGTCGATGTCCCACACATCGGCAACACTGTGTTCGGCGCCAGGGTGGTTCGCGGTATGCACGGCGATAGCCGTGGCATCGTGATTGATGGCGAGATCTACTGGCCGGCCCAGGGCTTGCTCGATCCCCTCACTGGCTCCGCCACCACCGGCGAAGTTGTCGACGACGATCTCATGGCCGAATAAGTTGAGACTGGTCACGCTGCGGCCTCCTGCTGGCGCTTGGCCCGCTGGCGGGCCCAATAGAGTCGCGATGCCGCAGCCCGCTTCTTGGCGGCGTTGCGTTTGGCTTCCCGGTGAACTTCGGGCATCCGCTTCAAGCGCTTCAGGACGGACTCACGGCACACGGTCTTTCCCAGAGCGGCCAGGCGCTGGACCACCTGGGGCACAGCCATGCCTTCCACCTCGACGCAGTCGGTGATGATCCTGTCGATCTCTGGCCAGTCCTTTCTGGCGTGGGGGAGGGGACGGCTGGTATCAGTCACCTCCAGGTAGTTACAGGCGCTTCTCGCTTGGTCTCGTGTCTTTCCCATGCGTTGCCCGATCTCCCGGTAGGTGAACCCTGCGTTGTAGAGTTTCTCGGCCAGGTCATATTCTTCTCGATCCCACTTGCTCCAGTTGCGTGCCATGGTTAATACGTCCTCAGCAGGTCATCGACATGGCTGGCGCCGTATTGCCGGGCCTCACCTCCCATCCAGTCGACAATACGGTCGACGCTCTCTCCCAGGGCCTGGGCCATCAGCAGGAAGTCGGCCTCGAGCCGAACGTAAGCGTCATCGCCGTCATCTGCTTGATGGGCCTCTTCGATGAGTTCGTCATCGAAGCGAATCGACTTGATGGCCAGGTCATCGTGAAGCACGAAGGTCACCCGCCCCTCGATGCCGATGGCGAGCTTGCTGGCCTGGCGGCCACTCTCGAGCAGCTGCTGCATGTCGTCACTGTCCAAGTCCACCTGGCGGCCGCGCACAACCCCGTCATCGCCTTTGGCCTTGAGTTCGACTTGATCGCCGATCTGCATGTCAGCCGGTCGACTGGCTGGATCGCTCAGCCAGGTGGTCATGGCGCGTACCGGAAGGGCCTGCGTGGCAAGAGGCGTGACTTTGAGGCTGCCAATGGACTCGCGCAGCAGGTCCAGCGCTTCTTCTGCGCGCTTACGGCTCGATGTGGCTACACCAATGAGGTCGCGACCAACGTCCCACCAGACATCGACTCGTTGCGTCCTGACGAAAGCTCTCGGCAAGAACTCTTCGTAGACCTGTTCCTTGATCGCCTGCTTTTCCTGTCGACGTAGCTTGCGTGCCTCGGAGGCCTCGATTGCCTCGACGCGGTCTTCGACTTCCCCCCGTACGACCGAGGCGGGAAGGATTCTCTCTTGCCGGAGCATGCTCAGCAGACGATGACCTTGGAGTTCATGCATTAGAACGCTGCTGCCACGACCTGCCGGCGGCACCCAGCCGACGCGACGCGCTTCGCTGCCACTCAGTGGGCGTAACGCCTGCTCGCTCAGGGCTTGTTCCACCAGCGCCCCATCGATGTTCTCCATGTCATGAAGTCGGTATGGGTGAAGGTTTCGAATCCACATGTCCGTTGTCCTTTCTTCGAGAGGGGAATCAGTTGGTGGCAAGCTGGCGCGGGCTTGCTTCGGCCAAACTGGCAGGCCGGATACCCGCGCACTGCTGATCGGCGATGCCTCTGTAGTCGGGATGCCCGGTGCGATCGATGGCGGGAATCCCGCGGGCGGTCTCGGCACGCCAGATGCTGACTTCGCTGCAGTACTGGCCGTGGGCAGCGCGTTCCATCGCGACGTCCTGTTGCTGCACCACGCTGTAGGCGAGCACCAGCAAGGCCGCGACAGGTAGGGCCATGAAGGTCATCACGACCTGCTTTGCAGCGCGGTGGTTGTCGCAGTGGGTGGTATTCATGTGCTGTCCCTCAGTGGCGGCTGGTGGAGATGTCTGGATCAGGCTTCAGTTGCTGGATGGTTGGTCCAGGTAGTGCCGAAGTGCCCGGGTGATCCTGTTGAGGTCCTCAAGGGCGGTTCCGTGCTGTAGCCGGTCGCTGCTGGCGCTGGGTAAGGCGGCGGCCATGTTTCGGAAGATCCCCCAGGGCAGATGGCTGGCGCCGTCCATGGGTTGAGCGGCGCTGACCAGCAGGGTGTGGCCATCAATGGTGAGCGTGGTGCCGACGCGGTATCGGCCCTGCAGGTTGATTGCGTAGGCCAGCTCCTGGATCTCCATGAGCCGGTTGACAAGCTGCCCACTGATGCCCGATGTGCTGAACACCTTGTACGGCGAGTTCATGCCGATTCCTCCAGGTAGAGGCAGATGTTGCCGTTGTCATGCAGGCAACCGAGCATTCCCGCCAGCCAGGCGATGGCGTCTTGTTGGGTCAGGTGTGGCTCACAGGCCAATATCGTGACCAGCTCGCCGGACATCGGGGAAAACCAGGCTGGCCGGTAGCCTGCTTGAGGGTTGCCGGTGATGGCTTCCCGGGCGATCAGCTGGGTGTCAGGGTCTGACACACCATGGCGTTGGGCATGGGTCAGCCAGGCTGCAGCAAGTTGCCGTACGGGATACTCGAAGGTGGTGGCATCGTGCTGGATCATGCGAAGAGGCTCCCCAGGTCACGGCGGGCGACTCTGCTGGTGGACGTCATTTGCTGGCGCGTTCGCATGGGCTGGCGCACCCGGGCCGTGGAATGGTTGAGGTCGGCGACCAGCAGTGCAATGACCAAGGGAGCAATCCAGCCGCGACGCATTCCTTTGACGATGGCGTCAGCGGCGCGAGTGGCGTGGAGGCGGTAGTAAAGCGCTTCGGCGGTGCTCTTGACCGTGGCGGGGCTGATACCTCGATGCCGGGCAATTTCTTTCTGTGTCATGCCGCTGGCCAGGCCGGCCAGTACCATCACCTGCTTGGCGGTGGGCAGGTCTGAGCCGCGCTTGCCCACGCGGCAGCGGAAGCCGGCGAACTCAAAATGCTGTGGTATCTGTTCCATGTGATGCCCCTCATGCGATGCAAGTCGATGAGCAAACAATACGAAAACGTATTGGTTCGGTCAATGCGTTTGCGTATATTTTTTCGACAGACAGAAAAAACCCGCCTCAAGGGCGGGTTCGGTGTCCACAGATACGAGGTTGGTCAGTCCAAGAAACTTGCCCAGTGCTGCTCACTGACGATGGCGACAGGATGGCCATCGTCCCGAAGCATAATGGCTTTTTCGAGCTTCCCGCCGTAGTTGGCGTGGGTCCACTGGTCGCTGACTCTCTGGCCAAGCACCACGTAATCAGTTTTGCGTGATACAGAACCAGAGACGTTGCCACCACGCATCTCGATGGCAGATGTCACTTCCCGGCGGCTCCCGGACGCAAAGGTCCCGGTGACCACGAAAGTTCGGCCGCTGAACTCGATACTGGGCTGGGGGTCGTTGAGCGGTAGGGCAGTCGTGTTCACCGCGGTGGCACCTGACTCCAGGTTGCCGCCGCCTGTCAGATCAACCAGCATCCCCAGCATTTCAGCTTCTTCGTCGCTGTCCAGGTGGCCGTCAGCCAGCGATTCGTTGAGACGTTGGAAAAGTACGTTGTAGGGCCAGGTGTCGAGGGCTCCGGGGCGCTCTTCCAGCCACTTCAAGAGGTACTCGGCTTCGCTCTGGTTGAGCATGCCGTCTGCCAGCAGGCCGCGGGCAAGGCCGATCAGTTCATTGGTGTGGGGTCTGAGCTGTTTGGCCTGCTGCAATCGCTCGGCGATGGTGGGATGTGGTGCTTTCTTAGACATGGTGTTTCCCTTTGGCTGTTCCCTGCGGGCCGAAGGCCCGGATTGAGTGTGCCAAAAGGAGAGCAAGTGCGTCTGTAAGCGATTTCGCACAAAAAAACTGATGCCCAGGGCGGGTGGCCGTGGGCATCAGTTTACGCCCTTGCGTGAGGCAGTACTGAGCGTGTGACGCTAAAGTGTGGTTAGGATTAAAAAGGCGCTTTTCTCTCTGCGTTATGTTTGCGTGAATCCTGAGTGTCCAGCTTAGGCTAAGGCTGGTCATCCTGCGTATCAGAAAGTGCTAAATCTTGCTGGTCAGGGTTTGGCTCAATGCAGGCAAGGGATTTTGTGACTAACCCGATGGCTTTGGCCTTCTTATAGAGGCCTATATCATGCGTCCAAAGCTCTTCAGCTCCGACTGAGATTGCTGTGGCAAGTATTTGCCGGTCAACTCTAAGCTTAGCTTTGGTTGCCTTTGGGTCTAGAGCCTTATGCTCAGACTCGTCAACCAAGAGAGCGCACTCGATCGCTGAAATTTGATCGAAAGGAGATATCTCTATGCAGGAGAAGCTATTCAGTAAGTTAAGTTGCTTTTGGTAAGCATCTTGCTTTATGCCAATTAAGTACTCAGCCAACACAGGGGCAGGTATGACAACCAAGCCATTCCGCTGATCTATCAGATCCACCAGGGCTGAGGCCCTGGCTGCGGCGCGACTGACGATATCCCCATTCTCTGGGTCTTTCAAATCTACGGGATCGGGGTCACGCATGAACTGCACAAGAATGTTTGTGTCAATGACAACTCGCACGCTATCCCCTTTGGTCCAGAATCTTCTCGTTCGGGGACTCTATTTGATCCCACAAAATGCCGCCTGCTTTTTTCATGCGGCCAATAGCAGCCTTGAGTGAGCTTTTCTCAAGCTGTTCATATGAGACGATTTGCATTTTTTTCAAGCGCCATCCACCTGACTGGCGTCTCTCCCACTCTCCCTTACCGTGAAGGCGAACTTGCTTGAACAGAAGCGGGGCGAGTTGTGCTGCCGTTTCAGTATCCGTCTCACAGTAAAGTGTTTCGCCATTAGCCCCCTCGAGGCGAACGGGAACCGAGTCGTCCTTCCCCCCGATTGTATAAAGCCTTCCCTGGATGCTGCCATGCTTGAACACAACCAAAGGTTGGTGTTTGGAGATCCGTGGGAACTGAATGATTCGGCAGCCCTCTGACTCCAAGACTCCTGAGGCTTGGTCATCAAGCATGAGGTCGGCAAGTCGTAGATATGCTTTCTTCGCTTTCTTGGGACCAACGCCATTGGCCACCTCTCGCACACGGTGCAATACCTTGTGGTGGTGGTCATCATCAACACAGGCGTTCAGCCTCGCCGAGCCCTTCGTGACAGACGCAAAGTGCAGGTGCCCTCCTGCCCCGTAGAGCTCTGCGAGCTCGCACAGGTACTCTGCCAGCCGTTTCATCGGCAGGTCAGATGGCCCAAGGCCTTCTAGGTGGAGGGTAAGTGTTTTCATGCCGTGATTATAGACACAAGGGTGGTTCTATTCATAGGAGGTCTGGCAACGGACCAGGCTGATCGTAGGCTTCTCTGAGCTGTATTTTTTAGTCAGGTGCGGGGTCGGCACCTACAGCCGTGTCTTGGCCTCCACAGCAACGCCGAGGATCCGGCAGTTGCCGTTGATGGGGATCAGAGGATAAGCGGGGTTCAGCGCCTTTAGGAATCGCTGCCCACCGTCCTCGATCAACTTCTTGAAGGTTGCCTCGTTGCTGTCTGAGAGCAGGGCCGCCACGAGTTTGCCAGGCACGGCGTCGATGCCCGAATCGAAAAGCACCAGGGTGCCCTCGGGGATGCTGGGGGTACTGCCCGGCGGCGCCGTCATCGAGTCCCCCTTCACTTCGAGCCAGAAAGCCTTTCCCTGGGCGCGGTAGTCGGAAGCTTCCTCGTGCGGCTCGGCGCCGGGCTCGTAGGGTGTGACGCACTCGGTCCAGGCGCCAGCCTGGACACGGCTGATGACCGGATAGCGGTGGTAGCGGATAGGCTGCGGGGCTTTCTGAACGTTGCTATGTCCCTTGACCGCGTCACCGACTTGGCCAGCCGCCTCAAGCGAATCCCCGGGCTTTGGGCTTGAGCCGTATGCCTGGCCAATGGCTGACCCGTAGGTCAGCTGAACGATCGAGATACCGAGGGCGTTGGCGAGCTTTTCCAGGTTGGCCGTCCGCGGGGACTTGCTCTCTCCCGTGATGATCCGATGGATGGTTGGCTGAGGGACGCCCGACTGCCGCGACAACTCGTTCTCACTCCAACCTCTATCGGCGAGCGCTTGTGCGAGCCGATCAGCGACGGTTTTTCCTTCTGGCATCTCGTTGCCTACCGGGTTGAGGGGGAAGGGCTACCTGGGCGCTATGCCCAATATTCCATTATTCGAATTCGTATTGTTGCGGAAACGAGCTTGCCGACGCCAATACGGTTATGTATTCTGCTTTCAATACGTTTATGTATTGGATGGGCACATGCACCAGTTCACCGCGCGCGACATGGTTCGCGACCTTGTCAGCACAGGACTCACTCAGCAGCAGATAGCCGAGAGAGCTCAGGTATCCCAGGCAACTATTGCTCGGGTCCACAGCGGCGCCGATACGCGGTACGAGACAGGAAAGCGAATTGCGGAGCTTCATCGCCATGTCTGCCCGGGCCGATATCGCACCTCCAAGCCTACCACCCGTCCGGCGGCCTCAACGACCGCTTGAACGGGGTGGAAATCCATACAGGTGAGGAGGGAGCGAGATGAAAGTGAGTAAGCGCCTGATCGAATTTTCCTGGGGGGCTGTATGAGCCTCGCTGCCATGCATTGGGCCAGGCAGTCCATGAAGACCCTGCCCGCCAACATCAAGACGCCTTCGCGTCTGGCTCTCATGCTGCTGGCGGACTATGCGGACGAAGACCACGTCTGCTGGCCGTCGATTGCCAATATGGCGGCTGAGATGGGCTGTTCCACACGCAGCGTCCAGCGTGCGATCGACGTACTCGAGCAACGGGGCCTCCTGGCCGTCGAGCAGCGTCTTGCCGCGAACGGGCGCCAGCAATCGAACCGGTATCGCCTGGCGGTCGGGGGAGGGTGCCAATCTGTCACCCCTACTACTTCTGCCAATTCAGGGGAGGGTGACAAATTGACAGAGGGGGGTGACACCGGTGTCAGGGGGAGGGTGACACCCGTGTCACCCCTTGAATCTACCACTAGGACTCTACCCCCTTACCCCTCTGGTGCGCGCGAACCTGATTCGTCAGCCAAGCCAGTTCCGAATGCTGGCGCTGGTGACTGGACCGAAAACGTCGGCGACCTGGACGACGCTGGCCGTCCGCTGGAACAGGCGCCGGAGCCTCGCCAACGCCCGATGACCTACGACTGGCAACCCGATGCCGAACAGCTGGCCGTGGCCTGCCTGCGTCGTGGACTGCCGTCCACGCTCCAGCCGGACGCCGCGACCCTGGCCGACTTCACTGCCCACTTCGCCGAGAAGCCTTTCGAACGCCGGACCCAGCAGGGCTGGCATGAGCGGTTGGCCAAGTGGCTCGCCGAAAACCGTCACCGCCAACCGCGCATCACTGCCGCTCAGGGAGGACCACACCATGCACAGCGCCCAGCAGCTCGTCACGGACTCGATCGCCAAGCTGAACGCGAGGCAGTCCGAGAACAACTCGCCAACCCGAACGACACCAGCTGGGCAGACGGCTGGTGGCCGGAAGACGCCGCCGAGGGGCCAGACACTGGCATTGGTGAACCAAGTCTTCACCCGGTTGGAGGCGATTTTTCCAAGGACGTGGGCGAGCGCCTTCCCGAATACGGATCTGCTGAAGCTGGCGCGCCGCGAGCTGGCGCAGGAAATGGCGAGATGGCCGGTGCTGCCAGGGTGCCAGGTGGTCGAGCGGGCGATGAGCGAGCTCAAGGGGCAGGGGAGTACCTGGCCGCCGACGATCCCGGTGCTGGTGAACCTGCTGGCGCCAACGCCGGAGGACTTCGGTATGCCGGCGACTGCTGAGGCGTGGCGCGAAGTGCTAGCCCACGCCCATGCACCGAGTGCTCACCGCTGGACGCACGCCGCCGTGCGCGTGGCCGGGCAGATGACTGGCTGGTGGGACCTGACCCACACCACCGCAGCCAGCGCTTGGCCCAAGTTGGAGAAGCGCTTCGCCAAGCACTACGCCTCCTTGGTCAATCGAGTGATGGCCGGTGAGGACCTGACCCCGCGTCAGTTGCTTGAGCACGACGGTAGTCGGACATGCGCTGAGCTCGCCGAGCGCAAAGGACGGGAGCACGCTCAGCAACTCGCCGCTGACGCAGGTTTGCCCTACCGCATGAATGGTGACCAGGGGCTTCGGTCGCTGCGTGCCGCACTGAAAGGAGCTTGATGCATGAGCAACGTAATTCCGTTCGAGTTCGACCAGCAGCCGGTTCGCGTCATCCAGGGCGATGACGGCGAAACGCTGTTCCTGGCGCACGATGTGGCAAGGGCGCTGGGCTACGCCAAGCCCCGCAACGCCGTAGCGCGCCACTGCAAGGGGGCCCTGAAACGGGGCGCCCTTACCGATGGCGGCGAGCAGACCATGACCGTCATTCGTGAGCCTGACGTCTATCGCCTGATCGTGAAGAGCCAGTTGCCCAGTGCCGAGCGATTCGAAGCCTGGGTATTCGAGGAGGTATTACCGGCGATCCGCCAGACCGGCGCTTATCAGGTGGCCGCGCCAGCATCGGCACCCAAGGATGAGCGGCTGACCGACATTGCCCGCGCCTCTGCCATTGCAGGTGCGCTGGATGCCGCGGCTCGTGCCTTTGGCTTTGACGACAACATGCGGCTGCTGTCGGTCAACCAGGCGGTGCAGAAGCGAACAGGGGTCAACCTGCTCGGTGAGCTGGGTGCCACCCACCTGCTGAGCCCGGTCAACGAGCGCTACCTGACTCCCACCGAGCTGGGACTGCCGTTCGAGATGAGCGCCAAGGCGGTGAACCTGCTGCTGCGGGATCTCGGCTACCAGCGCCAGCAGGCGGATGGCCGTGGCCGAAAGTACTGGGTGATGACTGAGGCAGGTAGGCAGGCCGGTGGCCGGATGATGGACACCGGCAAGCGTCATGGAGATGGCACGCCGGTGCAGCAGCTCAAGTGGCCAGAGAGTGTGGGCGATGCCCTGCAGGAGGAAGCGGCATGAAGATGACCGCCACAGATGAGAAGGCCCTGGACGCCCTGGTCAGCCAGCATGCCGAAAGCCGAGCCCCCGTACAGACGATGATCGTCCAGGCGGCGTGCAATGCCAGGGCCACCACCGACCGGGATCGAGTGAGAGTGGCGCTGAGCCGACTGAAGGGGGCCGGCTACGTGGTTCGCACGACCGGCGACCGCTGGATGCCCACGAAGAGCGGTATTGCACGGGCAACGGGCATCGAGGCGGTGGCGAATGAGGCAAGCGCCGAAGGACAGCAGGCGGCTGAACCAGTGGCCGCGCCATCCGTTGACGTCCAGGAAGCGGACGCTTCGCATGGTGACAGCACCGAAGCCCCGGAGATGGTAACCATCAGCGCTGTCTGTGCTGACCGTGGGTTCGTGACCGTCGATGTGCCCGCCAGTACGCCTGGCATTCGCTTGAGTGATGAACGTCGGTCTGCGCCAGTTGGCCCTCTTCCAGTCACTGAGGCATCACCCCGTGAGCCTGAACGCTCGCTGGCGGCCAACGGGTCCATGAGCGTGGAGCGAGCGTCGAACGATGCCCTTGGCGAGCCGAACGAGGCTGTCACGGCGCAGAGCATTCTGTCTCGTGCTGGCGCTCACATGCGTGACCGTGCCGCCACCTACGACAAGCCCCAGGGTGAGCGCTCCATGGGCGCTACCGTAGGCGCCTTCGAGGCAGTCACTGGACTGTCCATGACCGAAGAGCAAGGGTGGTTGTTCATGGCGTTGCTCAAGGCCGTGCGAAGCCAGCAAGGCGTCTATCGCGCCGACAGCTACGAGGATGGCGCCGCCTACTTTGCGCTGGCAGGCGAGTCCGCCGGGAGGGATCGGCGATGACGGACCAGGTGAAGGGCGGCCCTCAGTCGCGGCGAGCGGCCATGCTGTGCCAAAACCCACGCTTTGCCCTGTACCTCGATCAACGTCGGCGTCTGCGTCATGGGCTGGCGCTGGCTGACCTTCCGGATGGTACCCACAGCGAGCAGGACGCGATCGACTTCATCCGTGAGAGCTGTGGCGTAACCAGCCGCGCCGAGATCGACCATTACGCCACGGCCAGCGTGATGCTGGAGCGAATCATCACGGATTACCAGCGCTGGGAGCGCCAGCAGAGGGTGGCGCGATGACAGTCGCTAGCAAGCCCACCAGGGCAGGTCGAACGGGCAACGTTGGTCGGAAAGCGCGACGGCCATCCGTGGACTGGGAGGGCCAGGAGCAGGCGGTACTGATCCGCTGGCTCCATGGCGAGAAGATGCGTGGCGCGGCCGTTGGCGAGCTTTACGACGCTATCTACCACGTTCCCAACGGGGGCGCCCGCCACAAGAAAACCGCATCGGACCTCAAGGGCCAGGGGGTGAAAGCCGGCGTCAGCGACCTGCCCGTCAGGCAGGCCCGCGGCGGCTGGCATGGCCTCTACCTCGAATTCAAGGCAACCCCGCCACGCCATGCGTCGCTGGCGCAGAGCCAACGTGACTGGCTTGAGTCGTCGGAAGGCGAGGGCTACTGCGCGGTGCTGGCGCGAGGCTTCGAAGAGGCCAAGGCGGTGCTGAGGGAATACGCCAGCTGGCCCCGTACCCAGGTAGAGGGGCCGCGTCGCGAACTCGCCAACGGCACGGAATGGAGGCGCTGATGCAGACCCAACTGCCGCGAAGCGTACAAGAAATCGCCGACGTCATCGGGCGCCAGCGCGCCCTGTATCTCGTCGGGCAACTGCCCAGGACGTACCGACGCCAGTGGCGGTGCGACCTGTACGTGCCGCAGAAGCTGAAACCGGATCATCGGCTGGTCGAGCTGCTGGGGTGGGAGGACGCCACCAAGATGGTGAAAGAGTTCGGCGGGCTGATTCTGCAGCCGGCCCGGTGTGACTGCGTCGCCCGGGACTTCAAGTATCGCGCCGTTCGGCAGATGCGGGCGAAGGGAATGAGCGCGAAGGAGATATCGGAGCTGACCGGCATCCCGTCGCGCACAGTCAGGCACATTCTGGCGGCAACGTCACCCGAGGCGGGTGGGGATGAGGGGTGTCAGTCTGCTGCTGACATACCGATAAGTCCTGACACGCAGGGGCAGCGTATCCGCCAAGGAACATCGCATGCCAACACCCATTAGACGGCCTTCGAGACCTATGGCTGAAGCGAATGAGCGCCTGGCACGAGTCGAGACGCATCTTTCTCACCTGTCAGAGCAGCAGGACAAGATGTCCGACACCATCGATGCCATCAAGGAATCCAACTTGAGGCTCGCGACAGCCGTAGAGAAGTTCCCCGCCCTGCTGAACGATGTGCTCGACATTCAGCGGGAATCTGTCGGTCAGGACAAGCGGATCACGCAGCTGGAGCACTGCATCGAGGCCCAGGCGAAGCAATGGCTCGACCAGACGAAGGTCAACCGACGGGTGGAACAGACCACCTTTCGCATGAACCTGGTCTGGTCGGCGATTGCGGCACTCTCGGTGGCGGTGATCAGCGCATTGGTGCGGGCCTACATGAACGGCTCGTTCTCATGACGTGGAGGACCGAAGTCGTGACCGAAGTTCAATCTCCTTTCCACCTGAGCAATCGCAGCCTGAAGCGGTTGCAGGGCGTCAACGCAGACCTGGTGATGGTGGTGCGACGCGCCATCGATATCACCGAGGTCGATTTTGGCGTGACCGAGGGCCTGCGCAGCAAGGAGCGCCAGAAGCGCCTGGTCGCCGCCGGCGCCAGCACCACCATGCGCAGCCGGCACCTGACTGGCCATGCCGTCGATCTGGTGGCCTACCTCGACGGTAACGTGAGCTGGGACTGGCCGCTCTACTACAAGATCGCCGACGCCATGAAAGCCGCTGCCAAGGAACTGGGCGTACCGATCGAGTGGGGCGGTGACTGGAAAACCTTCAAGGACGGCCCTCACTTTCAACTGCCCTGGGGGAGCTACCCGGCATGATGATCACGACCTGGCGTCGTAACTTCCGGCTGTGGTCGACCCAGCTGTTTGCGGTGATGACGGCACTCGGCGTCCTCCAGTGGGGACCCGATGTGGTGGCCAGCCTGACGGCCAGTCTGCCGCTGTGGAAGCCGGTACTGCCCCAGTGGGCCTTTGCCATGACGCAAACGGTGTTGGGCGTTGCCGGCGTGATTCTGCGCAACATCAAGCAGCGAGACGGGGACGCTTCGTGATCAACGTGCCACGCTTTGCGCTGTTCGGCCTGTTCGGCCTGTTCGCCATCTCGGTGGTGGCGGGCTGCGCGTGGGCTGCACACACCATTACCCGGCAGGCCGAGACCATTGGCGATCAGCGGCAGCAACTGGCGGCGGCCGATGCGCAGCTTGCCGAGCTTGAGCAGGCGGCGGCTGAAGCGGAGAAGGCTCGGCGAGTCGAGGTGACCGCACTCAACAGCGCCTTGGCGCAGTATCGTGCCGAGGCAAGCCAGGCGCAGGTGCATGCCAACCAGTTGCGCCAAGCGTTGGCTGCCGAGAGAGGACGCAATGACGCATTCGATACCTGCATGGGCATGCCTGTGCCTGATGCTGTCCTTGACCGGCTGCGCTTCTGATTCTCCGCAGCGGGTGGTGATCACCCAGCGGGAACCGGTCTTGCCGCCCGAGCAATACCTGGTGCCGTGTGAGATCGATGTGGGGGAGGGCACGGTGGCCGAGGTGCTGACCGGACTTCGAGCCGGCATCGACTGTGAGCGCGCCGACAAGGCCGCCATCCGTGCCTGGGCATCCTCGTTTAGTGAACCCGATAGCGAGCCTTTAGAAGCCGCTGAGGGTGGCTCTGTGGCTGCCCAGTGAGACGCCTGGCGCCGTCAGAAAAAATGGGTCCTCCCCGGCACCGGGGCCATGCGGGGGCACCAGTCTCGCGGAAGTTTGCGTGAGCGAGAATTTTCAGTCGCGGTTAATTGTTGTTTTTTGGGAGTGGCATGGCGTTCAAGGGAAAGGGGCGCGAGGTCAACCGCGAAGAGCTCGCCGAGACCTTTGGCGTATCGCTCAACACCATCTCCAGCTGGGTTCGCAATGGCTGCCCCTTCGACCAGAAGGGTCGCCAGGGCAAGCCGTGGAAGTTCAACACCCGGGACGTCAGTGAGTGGCTGCGCGACCAGGCGCGAATGGAGGCTGCCGGCGAAGCCCCCCTCGATGAGTACGACCTGAAGCTGCGGAAGTTGGCAGCGGAGACCGCCCAGGCGGAGCTCGAGCTGGCGGCGGCGCGAAAGCAAGTGGCACCCATCGAGGAATTCGAGCGAGCCCGGGCCCTGGAAAACGCGACAGTACGCGCCAACGTCATGAACGTCCCCAGTCGAGTGGTCAGCCAACTGATCGGTGAGACCGACGAAGGGCGCTTCAAGCAGATACTGGCGGCTGAGCTCATCCAGGCACTGGAAGCCGCAGCGGATGCCGATATCGAGCTGGGGGACGAAGACGAAGATGACAGCGCCGATTGAGGCCTCAACGCAGTTCAGCAATACCGCGGGTGTGCTTCGCGCCCTCAAGCGAGCTGCCCGCCACCTGGTACCCCCGGCGCCGCTGAAGCCCAGCGAGTGGGCCGAGCAGAATGTTCGCATCCCCGCCGGCAATGCTGTACCTGGCCCTATCCGTTTCGACAACGCCCCGTACCAGCGCGAACCCATGGATATGGCGGCCCATCCTGGCTGTTACCGCATCTCGCTGATGTGGGGGGCGCAGGTGGGCAAGACCCAGCTGGCTCTGTGTGTGCAGGGGTATAGCATCGCCCATGAGCCTCGTAGCCAGATGATGATGCAGCCTAGCCAGGGCGACCTGACCACCTGGCTGGAAACCAAGTTCAACCCGATGGTCGATGCCAACCCGGTGCTTCAGCGGCTGCTACCCAAGCCGCGAAGTCATGAGGGGGTCAATAATCAGCGAATGAAGTCCTATCCCGGCGGCTTCATGATGTTCGCCTGGGCCGGATCCACCAAGACGATGCGAGGGCGCTCCGCGCCGCTGATCGTTGCCGACGAGGTGGACGGCTACAGCGGTACGGACGAGGGGGACGAGGTCGAGCTGCTTTGGCAACGGGCCGCGACTTTCGGTGATCAGCGGCTGTTGCTGGAGATCAGCACACCCACCATCAAAGGAGACAGCCGTATCGAGGCTGCCTTCGATCAGGGCGACCAGCGGCACTTCTACGTTGCCTGCCCTCACTGTGACCAGCACCAGCGTTTGCGCTGGTCTCACGTGCAGTGGGACAAGGATGAAGAAGGCCACCATCTGCCGGAGACCGCTCGTTATATCTGCGACGGTTGTGGCGCACTCTGGAACGACGGCGAGCGCATCGCGGCCATTCGCAGCGCTGAGCGAGTCGGCGCAGGCTGGAAGGCCAACAAGCCCTTCCGTGGGCATGCCAGTTACCACCTCAACGAACTGTACAGCTGTTTCCGTCGTTTGCGTGACATCGTTCAGTCCTTCCTGGACAAGAAGGCCAAGGGCGATCTGCAGTCGTTCATCAACGTCAGCCTGGCCGAGACCTACGAGGAGCAGGGCGAGCAGCACAAGGCGAGCGATCTGCTGGCGCGGGCCGAGGCGTTTCCGGCACCCGTGCCGATGGGCGGTCTCTACCTGACGGCTGGCGTCGACATGCAGCAGGACCGCCTCGAGGTCGAGACGGTGGCCTGGGGACTCGGCCAGGAATCCTGGTCCGTGGACTACACGGTGTTATGGGGTGATCCGCTGCGTGACGAGGTCTGGCAGGACCTGGACGACTACCTGGCGGAGACCTGGCTGCACGAATCTGGCGCCCAGATGGCGATTGGTGCGTCCTGTCTCGATACCGGCGGCAACAAGGGCTACACCCAGCGAGCCTATGAGTACGTGCGTCGGCGCTCGGGCCGGCGTCTATTCGCGATCAAAGGGGTGCCGGGCTGGGATCGGCCGGTGGTGATGGCGCCCTCACGCAAGCGCACCGGCAGGAATCAGCGGCGCGTCGACCTGTTCAGCGTTGGTGTGGACGAGGGCAAGCTGACGGTGATGCGGCGACTGGCGCTGGCTGAGCCTGGCCCTGGCTTCTGTCACTTTCCCAAGGAGCGCGACGAAGAGTGGTATCACCAGCTCACCGCCGAGAAGCTGGTGACCAAGTACGTCAAGGGCGTACCCAAGCGCGAATGGCACCAGACCCGGCCCCGCAACGAGGCCCTGGACTGCCGGGTGTACGCTTATGCCGCGCTGCTGATCGCCTCGCCTAACCTGAGCAAGCTGGCCAAGCGGATGGAGAGGGCGCTGGAGAACCTGGCCACCTCATCGCGGGAGCGAGCGGGCCCGCCAGCCAAAGGGCAAGAAAGCTCGCCCGAAACGTCAGACGTGGTTCCTACCCGCCAGAGCGACGGAGAGGATGACCCGCAGCCCCGCCGCATCCGTAAGCATTCGCGAGGATCTCGAAGCCGGCAGCGCCGGGGCAGCGGCTGGGTCACGAAGTGGTGACAAAGCTGTTCAGGGTACTGATTGCGTACCGAAAAGCGGTGGTTGAGCATTGCTTCAAACATTGCTCTTCCAATTTGTCCGAAAATCAAGATCTCGCAGCATTTGGTAGACGTTGCAGCACCTTGCACCTACCGCAGAGCAAACATCGGGTACGTGGCGATTCTGTCTTTTTCGACTAGGTTTCGATACTTCGTTTGTGACTACGATCCTGTTTTTTGGGTCAGCTAAAGCGTAAGCGACAAGAACTGGGTCCATCGCAATTCTATCTAGTTCGACTTCATTGAGGTCGGGAGCATATCCCTCATTAATGACTCTTTCCAGCAAATCTTGATTGAACTCTTCATCGAGTATTAGAAGTTTTTTTCTCGCCCCGTCTTTTGCCCAACGTACATGCTCTGCGTCGTTTCCACCTTTAATTTCTTCATGGATCTCTCTGGGTATCGCTATAGACCCATTCTTCGCATGGAACTCAAGCCAGTCCCAAAATTCTGGAACCTTGGAAACTGGATAGTATAAGTTGTGGGCTGTGATTATGATGTTAGCATCAAGTAAATAAATGTTTTTTCGATCCTCTTGCATCACAGCCCCACCATTTTTGCTACGTTCCCTGGATTCACACCGAGAATTCTTCCCGCTCTCGTCTCAGTAAGTATGCCTTCGTGGATGCCTTTGCTCACAAGATTAACCAAGGCATTTCCTGCCCTGTGCTTCTTAGTGTTGTAGAAGTCGCCGCCTGATGATTGTTTTTGTTTCTTCTTATTTTCTTGTTTCGCAGCAAGCCATTGCTCACGAAGCTGAATGTTGACGTTTTCCCACTCTTCTTTTGATATGAAGTTTTTTCTGAAAAACCGGTAAGCGATGAGTGAAGTGCTAAGGTTGAGGCTTCTAGCCTCGCTTTTTAGAAAATTGAAGTATGTTTCTTCACTTTTAGATGCTCGCTCATAGAGAGCATCAGTTTCGTCATCACTAAGTAGAATCCTGCTAGCCACGTCATTACAGAATTGCTCAACCTTGTGTGTGTTTGTTTGAGCACTGATGCCTGATTTTCCAACCCAAAGGTGAACGGCCTCGTGGAGAAGAGTAAAACTCCACGCGGGCTTTGCATCATTCTGATTGATAACTATGAAAGGTGCTACTTTATCGGCAAGGGCGAATCCTCGGAATTCTTTTACACTAATTGTTGAATGGTGGCTTCCGAGGTCGCCTATCAATAGAACATATATGCCGGATGCTTCTGCTTTGTCCCTCAGATAGCCAAAAGCATGATGCGCATCTCGCTCTCTTCTGTAAGAGTCAGTGTCGATTTCTAGGGCATTCTTTATGTGCTCTGCGGCATCGTCGATATCTTCTTCAAAATCACCCTTTCCGATAAAATCAATGTCTTGGTCTTCTTCACTGTCAACAAGGGTTTCTTTGACAAGGGTTTGCCGAATATAAATATCTCTTATCAGCGCCCTTACGTCCCCTTCATTTGAGCCCTCTTCGCCAGGGAGGCGACGAAAGTCCTCTCCCATTTCAGCATTTTTAGGAGGTTTGGAAAGGAAAAACGCTACGAATGGCCTCCTATAGAGTTGGGCCATTTTCTTGATCTGAGGCAGAGATGGTGCTCGCTCGCCTGATTCAAAAGCAGCCAACTGCTCATCCGCTGGGGTACGTTGGCTTCCCAGTCCTAGTCCGCGCGCTGCTTGTTCCAAGCTGAGGCCAGCAGTCTCTCTTGCCCAAACGAGAACGGCTGGTGTTGCCTTTGCCATGTTGCATCCCCTAGACGCCCATCCGTGTTGTGGTGGGGCATTTCAAGTTTCAGTTCAGTATAACGTGCCTGAGGCAACGGCAACCACACCCGAGGGATTTCATTGCGTTGGGGTAAAAACTGAGCCCAAACCCGACGCTTTGAAATGGTGACCGTGTGCCTGTCTCCCTTCCTGAACAGATCACCGCTGGCACGACGCTTGACCTCAATCTGACGCTGACCGCATATCCCGCACCCACCTGGGTGCTCACCGTGCTGCTGCGCGGACCTTCCTCGCAGGACCTGGCCGCCACACCCAGCGGCAACAGCCACCGGCTTTCCTTCGATGCTACTACCACCGCCACTTGGTCAGCCGGGCGCTACTGGTTCAGCGTGCGCGTCTCCGACGGGGTCAACGTGTTCGAGGTCGACGCCGGTGAGCTGACCGTCAAGCCAGACTTGGCAGCGGTGGCTGACGGCGCTGACCTGCGCAGTCACGCACGTAAGACGCTGGAGGCCATCGAGGCGGTCATCGAGAAGCGGGCGACCAGGGATCAGGAACGCTACCGCATCAACAATCGGGAGCTCTATCGCACACCACTGGCCGACTTGCTGGCGCTGCGCGATCGCTACCGGCGCGAGGTGCGCAACGAAGAGCGCGCCCGCCGTGGCGAATCTCTGCTGGGCCGTAATGTCCTAGTGAGGTTCCCGAATCGTGCTTGATTTCCTGAAGCCGAAAGCGGCGACTGCCGACCGCCAGCCAGTGCCGTCCGTCGTGCCGGAGGCCAAGCCGGTGCCAACGCCGGGTGCCAGGCGAAAACGCTTGTTCTGGCGGCCCATCCAGGCGGGACGGTCCCTGCTGAATGCCGCCAGGCCCGACCGCCTGACGCAGGACTGGCCAACGACCCCGGTGCCCGCCGACGAGATCATCAGCCGCTATCAGCGGGTAGTGGTGGCCCGCAGCCGTCATGCCTGCGTCAACAACGACTACGTGAAGCACTACCTGCGCCGAGCTCGGCAGAACATCGTCGGGCCGGCGGGCATCCAGCTACAGGCACAGGCCAAGGACCCTGACGGCTCCCTGGACTCTCGCGCCAATGATGCCATCGAGACCGGCTGGCGCGATTGGTCGAAGCGTCGCAACTGCGACGTGACCGGCAAGCAGTCGCTGGCGGAGATCGAGCGCGCCGCCGTCAGCGGCGCTGTTCGCGATGGCGAGTTCATGATCCGCATCGTCACCGGCAGCGACGCCGGGCCCTGGGGCTTTGCTCTGCAGGTGCTCGACCCTCATCGCTGCCCGGTGGATCACGATGTGGAGCGCCTGGGCAACGGACACTTCGTGCGTCACGGCATCGAGTTCAATCGCTTTGGCCGGCCGATGGCCTTCCACTTCCAGACCCTGGACGCCAGCGAGAAGGATTACAGCTTCGGTGGTCGCAGCTTCGTGCGTATCCCCGCGGACGACATCATCCATGGCTACCGATCGGAGATGGTCGGCCAGAAGCGTGGACTGCCCTGGACGGTGACCGCTCTGTTGAGGGCGCAGCATCTGGCTGGCTTCGAGGAGGCGGCCATCGTCAATGCCCGTACCGCAGCGTCCAAAGGCGGGTTCTTCCAGTGGCGAGAGGACGCCACCGCCCCGGACTACGAGGAAGAGCGCGATGAGCCGTTCTACATGGATGCTGAGCCGGGGTCTTTCCAGGAACTGCCCTACGGCCTCGAGTTCAAGAGCTGGGAACCTCAGTTCCCGTCCGGCGACTACCTGCCGTTCACCAAGCAGCAGCTACGTGGCATGGCCGCTGGCCTGGGCATCACCTATCACGATCTCGCCAACGATCTGGAAGGCGTCAACTTCAGCAGCGTTCGCTCGGGCACCCTGGCCGAGCGGGAAGGCTGGAAGGAAGACCAGGCGTGGCTGATCGAGCAACTCATGCAGCCCCTGTTTGAGCGCTGGCTGCCGTTTGCCCTACTCAAGGGCCTTAAGATTCCGGGCACCAACGGCACCCTGCGTCCGGACCGGCTGGACAAGTACAGCGACGTGATCTGGCAAGGCCGGCGCTGGGACTGGGTCGATCCAGACAAGGACAGCAAGGCCGCCGATCGCGACCTGAAGAACACCCTCAAGGCACCCAGCCAGATCATGCGTGAGCGAGGGGATGACCCACGCCAAGTGTGGCGACAGTTCGCCGACGACATTCAGGCGATGCGTGATGAGGGAATCCCGGAGGCCATCATCCAGGCGGCGATCAGTGGCGCCGCCGCCCCGGCGACGCCAGCAGCAGGAGAGAACAGCGATGAAGGACAGTAAGCCGCCAGAGACGCGCCCGCTCAAGCCGGTCGCTCCACCTCGGTCACTACCGGATCAGGCCACGCCTGCCCAGAAGGCAAAGTACCTGAGCAATCGGCTGCTGACGCGCAGCGTGACACCCGAGCAGATCATGAAGGATGGCCCGGTAACCCGGGTCGCCGAGGTGGCCGAAGTCAGGGCCATCGACGAGGACAAGCGTACCGTCGAACTCGCGTTTTCCAGCGAAGCCGAGGTCGAGCGGTTTTTCGGTATCGAGGTGCTGGCGCATGACCAAGGGGCCATGCGAACCGAGCGCCTGGAGAATGGCGCCGCACTGCTGATCAACCATGACTGGGATGATCAAGTGGGCGTCGTGGAGTCTGTCAGCATCGGAGCGGACCGCCGGGGGCGGGCTATCGTGCGCTTTGGCAAGGGCGCACGGGCTTCCGAGGTGTGGCAGGACGTGGTCGACGGCATCCGCCGGCATGTCAGCGTGGGCTACACCATTCACAGGGTGGAGGTGGAAGAGCGCAAGGGCATGCCCGACATGGTGCGCGTGACCGACTGGGAGCCGCACGAGATCAGCATTGTCTCCGTCCCCGCTGACGTCACCGTCGGGGTAGGCAGATCCGTGGAGAAGACAGCGGCAACCACACCCGAGGCCGAGGGCCAGCCATCCAGCGAGACTGGGGACCATGGCGCTCGATCCCGCACCCCATCCGATCAACGAGGCACGGATTCCATGAAAGAGAAAATTCTGCGCGATGCCAGTGGCAACCTGGTTCGTGCAAAGGTCGATGACGACGGCAACATCGTCGAAGTGCTCGAAATGCTCGAGCGTGCCGGTGAAGCTGAAAACAGCGCCCGCACGGCGGGAGCCCAGGCCGAGCAGAAGCGCGTCAAGGCGCTGATGGACATGGGCCGCCAGTACGGTGAAGCCGAGCTGGCCATGCAGCATGTGTCCGAGGGCAAGTCGCCGGAGGAATTGCAGCGTGCGTTGCTGGAGAAGTTGAGCCAGGAGCGCGGTCAGCAGCCCGGCCTTCAGCGTGGGGCCGGTGGCGGTGGCCAGCAACGCACACCGTCGCTGGGCAACCAGGGTGAGGCCGCCCCCCAGTCCGCGCAGCTTGGCTTGTCGGACACCGAAGTGCGCCGCTACTCGATGATGAACGTCATTCGTGCCTTGGCCAATCCCAACGACCGCCGCGCCCAGGACGCTGCGGCCTTCGAGATGGAGCTTTCCCAGGAGGCGGAGCGCCAGTACGGGCGAACCGCGCAAGGCGTGCTGATTCCCCACGATGTGCTGGCGCGTGCCTTCAATGCCGGTGGCGCCGCCGACACCCCGACCGGGGCACAGACAGGCCAGAACCTCGTGGATACCCAGTACATGGCGGGTTCGTTCATCGACATGCTGCGAAATCGCACCGTGCTGATGCGCCTGGCGACCACCATGACGGGGCTGGTCGGCAACGTCGAGGTACCGAAGCAGACAGGTGGTGCGTCGGCCTACTGGGTGGGCGAGCACGAGGATGTCGGAGAGGGCTCTCCCGGTATCGGCCAGATCGGTCTGACACCGAATACCGTGGGCGCCTTCACCGACATCACCCGCCGACTGATGATGCAGTCCACTCCTGACGCGGAAGCCATCGTGCGTCGCGACCTGGCCGCCGCGCTGGCGCTGGCCATCGACCTGGCTGGCTTCTATGGCACCGGCGTGAATCAGCCGACGGGCATTGCCAATGTCAACGGCATCAACGCTGTGGACTTCGCGGGTGCCGCGTCCGGTGGTGGCAGTGCGCTACCGACCTACGCCGAGGCCGTCCAGATGGAGTCCGAGATCTCCGCCGATAACGCCGATGTCAACGCCATGGCCTACGTGATGGCATCGGGCATGCGCGGCCACTTCAAGACCACGCAGAAGTTCGACGGCACCAACGGTGCGCCGATCTGGGAGCCCGGCAATACCGTCAACGGCTATCGTGCCGAGGTGACCAACCAGGTGCAGGCAGGCGACCTGTTCTTCGGCAACTTCGCCGACTTGATCATCGGCATGTGGGGCGGGCTGGACCTGAAGGTCGACCCCTACACGCTGAGCAAGTCCGGCGGTACCCGGGTCGTGGCGTTGCAGGATGTCGATACGGCACTGCGCCGCGTCGAGTCGTTCTGCCTTGGCCGTGACGCCAGCTGATTCGCAACCCTAACCGACAGCGGCTCCCTCAATGAGGGAGCTGAATCTTAAAGGTAGAGACCCATGGTGAAGACAACAGTCGATCTGATCGTGACCAGTGCCATCATGTTCGAGGGCGAGATGGCGCGCAAAGACGATGTGCTCGAGGGGGTGCCGGAGCGTGAAGCCGCTGATTACCTGCGCCGCGGCAAGGCCAAGCTGGCACCGAACCAGAGCCGCCGTGACAGCGAGAGCCAACGCGACCAGTTGGAAGCCCTCAAGGTCGGTGAGCTCAAGGCCGAGGCCGCAGACCTTAATATCGAGGGCCACGCCTCGATGAGCAAGGCGCAGTTGGTCGATGCCATTCTCGCCGTCGCCACCGATGGTGACGACGACTGATGCCGGCACCGGGTTGGGAGGACCTCGGCGACTTCCTCGACGAAGAGGAATTTGCCACCGAGGCAGTCATTGAGCTGGCGGACGGCCAGGTGCTGCCGCCGATCAGCGCCATTTTCGATGATCCCTACATGAATGCCCAACTGGGCGAGTACCAGATGGACATTCGCCAGCCACGCCTGTTGTGCCGTGAATCCGACGTGCTGGTGGTTCGCCGCGGTGCTTACGCCACGGTGAATGGCCGCCGCTATGACGTGCTGACGGCACCGGAGCCCGATGGCACCGGCATGGCCACCGTCATGTTGGGAGAGGATGCCGGCGATGTTGCATTTTGACCTGGAGCCGGTCGGCTTCGAGCGTCTACAGCGTGAGCTTGGCGCCTCAGATCGTCAGGTACGCCTCGCCTTCAATCGGGCCCTGAATCGTACCGTCAGCCGTCTGCGCATGCTGTCCAGCAGGGGGCTGCAAAGTGAATTGGGGTTGAGAAGGGCGGCGGCCATGCGCCGGCGCCTGAAGTCCATCCGAGTACGTGGGGCCGGCGGGATGACCGAAGCCCGCCTGTGGTATGGGCTCAATAATCTTCCGGTCTCCGAGTTCAAGGGGCGTGCCCGTAGAACGCCCCAGGGGGCCAGTTTTCAGGGTGGCCCCGTGCGCGGTGATTTTCCCGGTGCCTTCGTGGCCAAGCCCGGTGGTGCCGGCCGCCGTTCCATCTTCAGTCGCGTCAAGGCTGTCCGCTTGCCCATTTCCGAGGAGACCCTGGCCATCAAGGACAAGGCCGACACCTTTGTGGAAGACCAGGTGTTCGATCAGCTAGAGGACATCCTGTGGCGCGAGTTTCGGCGTGATCTCGAGGCGCGCACCGTTTACTCGGTGGGAGGCTGAGCATGGATCTGGATCCGCAGTGTGATCTCGATGCGCTCCATCAGGGCATCGTCGACGCCATCAAGGCCCAGTTTCCCCAACTGGTGACGGTGGAGGACTATCGCGAGGAGGACGATCGCGTGCGTCTACGAATCCCCGCCTGCCTGATCGAGCTGAGCGAGATGACCCCGTCCGAGGACGATGATGCCGGTACCGATCAACTGCCGGTGTACCTGCGCTTCGAGGCGCGCTTGATCCTCGGATTCCGGGAGCGCAAGGCGAAGCGTGCCATCCGCACGCTGGCCGGGACCTTCGCCGCCTGGGTCCACATGAACCAGTTTGAGCGCCCGGTGGAGCCCGCCCAGGTCATGGGTGTTTACCCTGATGACTTCGATCCGGCGCTCGACCAGTTTGAGGTGTGGCGGGTGGAGTGGCAGCACCTGGCGTTCCTCGGCGAGTCCGCTTGGAAGGGAGAGGATTTCCTGCCACAGACCGTGATGGTGGGCGTGTCGCCGGATATCGGTACCGAGCACGAGGTGGACTACCACGACATCACCGACAGCCCGCAGGTGACCCCGTGAACGAGACCTGGCAGTTGAGTGACCTCCGCCGGCGGCTGGCCAATATCGTCCGTCCTGGAGTCATTGACCAGTTGGATACTGGCAATGCCCGTGTTCGCGTGCGAGCAGGGGAAGTGCTGACGGGCTGGCTGCCATGGATGACCACGCGAGCGATGAATGATCGCAGTTGGTGGGCGCCGGAACCCGGCGAGCAGGTCATCGTGCTGTCGCCCTCTGGCGAGCTGACCAACGGCTATGTGCTGCCGGCGGTATTCCAGCAGGAAGCACCGCCGCCAGCCAGCAGTAAGACCACCCACGCGGTGGAGTACGCCGACGGCACCCGGGTAAGCCATGATCGAGCTGCCTCCGCCTATAGCGTCGAGGTCCCAGCCGGGGGCCGAATCACGCTCAAGGTCGGCGGCTCATCGCTGGTCATCGATGACAGCGGCATCCGCCTGTCGGCGCCACGCATCGACCTGAACTGAAGGTAGCAACGGAGACGACCATGCCGGCCATCACTCGAAAGGGCGATACCTGTACCGGCCACGGCAGCTTCCCCCCTCGGCCCAGCACCACCGGTAGTGGTAGCGTCTTCATCAACGGCATCCCGGTGCATCGCCAGGGCGATGCCTGGGCGGTCCACTGCAACAGTCAGCCGGTGTGCCATGGCGGCAGCCTGGCCAGTGGCTCCAGCAGCGTTTACGCCGATGGCCAGCAGATCGGGCGGATCGGTGACCCGGTCAATTGTGGATCCAGCGTTGCCACCGGCAGCCCCGACGTCTTCGCCGGCGGCTGACGCGCTGCGCACCCGGCAACCACACCCGAGGAAGTCACCCCCCGGCCCCATCCATCATCGCAGTCATCACCACGATCAGGCTGCCATGAACGGAACCAGTGCACACACGGGCAAAACTCTGTCCGGCCTCGACCATCTGCGGCAATCCATCCGCGACATCCTGACCACGCCGATCGGCACCAGGGTGATGCGTCGTGACTACGGTTCGCGACTGTTCGAGCTGGTCGATAACCCCATGACCCGCGCCACCCTGGTCGACATCTACGCGGCCGCGGCGGAAGCCCTGATGGCATGGGAGCCACGCCTGCGCGTGGATAGCGTCACCGCCACCTCGGCGCAGCCAGGCCATATCGTTCTCGAGATCGTGGGTGAATACCTGCCCGATGGCCGACCGGTCACCATTGAAGGCATAGAGGTCACCTGATGCAGCGCTCCTTCAACACTGTCGATCTCTCCCGGTTGCCCGCGCCAAATGTCGTCGAGGTGCTGGCCTTCGAAGACATCCTGGCGGAGCGAAAGGCCGCGCTGCTGGACCTGATCGAAGAGGGGCAGCGCGCCGAAGTCGAAGCGACCCTGGCGCTTGAGAGCGAACCGCTGACCAAGCTGCTTGAGGAAAATGCCTACCGCGAGACGATCTGGCGACAGCGGGTCAACGAGGCGGCCAAGGCCGTGATGCTCGCCTACGCCAAAGACGCTGACCTTGATCAGATCGCCGCCAACGTCGAGGTGGAGCGGCTGGTGGTTAGTCCAGGCGATCCGAACGCCACACCACCGGTGGCCGCCGTACTGGAAAGCGACGACCAACTGCGCCTGCGTGCCCAGCGAGCCTATGAGGGACTCAGCGTCGCCGGGCCCCGTGGCGCCTATGAGTTCCACGCACTCAGCGCCGACGGTCGGGTGATGGACGCCAGGGCCACCAGCCCGAGCCCGGCGGTGGCCATCGTCACCCTGCTGTCGTCCGAGGGCGATGGCACCGCCAGTCAGGAGCTGATCAACCTGGTCGACGCGGCCCTCTCCGCTGAGGACATCCGCCCGGTGGGTGACCGCCTCACGGTGCAGTCGGCCGCCATCGTCGACTACAGCGTCGACGCCACCCTCTACGTCTACCCCGGACCCGAGCAGGAGCCCATCCTGGCCGCCGCCGAGGCTGCCCTGGCTCGCTACATCGGCGAACAGCGCCGCCTGGGTCGTGACATTCGGCGTTCAGCACTGCACGCGGCACTGCATGTCGAGGGCGTGCAGCGGGTGGAGCTGACCGCCCCGGCAACTGACGTGGTGCTCGACGTCACCGAGGCCGCCCACTGCACCGGGACCAGCGTGATCATCGGGGGCAGCGATGAGTAGCGCCGAGCGTATCCGCCACCTGCTGCCCCCCAACCGCACCCCGCTCGAGCGTGCCGCCGCCGAGGCCTTGGCCGAGATCCAGCGCGTACCGGTACCGCTGCGCGACCTGTGGCGTCCCGAGACCTGCCCCGCCCACCTGCTGCCCTACCTGGCCTGGGCCTTCAGCGTCGACCGCTGGGACCCGACCTGGACGGTGGCTACCAAGCGCGGCGTCATCGCCCAGGCCTTCTACGTCCACCGCAAGAAGGGGACGATCAGCGCGCTACGCCGTGTCGTCGAACCGCTGGGCTACCTGCTCGAGGTCGTGGAGTGGTGGGAGACCAGCCCCAAGGGAATCCCCGGCACCTTCGCCCTGCGCATCGGCGTGCTCGATACCGGCATCACCGATGGCATGTACCAGGAGCTCGAGCGGCTGATCGACGACGCCAAGCCACTGACGCGTCACGTCATCGGGCTGGATATCGCCGGCGAGAGCCGTGGCCTCATCCATGTTGGCGCGGCCATCTACGACGGCGACGTGACCGAGGTCTACCCGTTCGCCCCCGGTGACATCGAGACCACCGGCCCCTTCTTCGTCGGCGCCGCCGTCCACACCATCGACAGCGCCACCGTCTTCCCCCTCTAAGGCCGAACATCAGGAGCCCACCCCATGCCCCAGTTCTACACCCTGCTCACCGATACCGGTCAGGCCAAGATCGCCAACGCCGTGGCCCTGGGCACCCAGATCGAGATCACCCAGATGGCGGTGGGTGACGGTGGCGGCAACCCGGTCACCCCGGACTCCAGTGCCACCGCCCTGGTCAATGAAGTTCGACGCGCACCGATCAACGCCGTCCACACCGACGACGACAACCCCACTTGGATCGTCATCGAGCAGGTGCTGCCGCCCGACGTCGGCGGCTGGACCATCCGTGAAGTCGGTGTGTTCGATGCCGCCGGCGACCTGATCGCCATTGGCAACCTGCCCGAGACCTACAAGCCGGTGCTGGCCGAAGGCTCCAGCCGCACCCAGACCATCCGCGTGGTGATGGAAGTCAGCGACACCGCAGCGGTAACGCTGAAAGTCGATCCCAGCGTGGTGCTGGCGACGCGGGAGTATGTCGATGAAGAGATCGACAAGCATGCGCAGAGTCGCAACCACCCGTCGGCAACTGAGTCGCTACAGGGCATGATCACGCGCGCAAGCCAGTCGAAAGCAGAGGGGAAGACCGACAATGAAGCTGCGATGACAGCGCTTCGTGTGGCGCAGCAAAATGCGACCTGGGGCGGTGGGGTTAATATTCGGGAATATAAACTTCCAACGTTTCAGTTTGGCAGTGACGGGGTAAGTGATGAGTATCTTATACTAGTCCCCTGGGGCGGGCGGTCTCCCAGTGTTTTGATGGGGGAGATTCGTTCTTCCCGTGGTGGTGATACTGCTTCAAATATACCAACTGTAGAGCCAATCGTTGCATCATCGGCATATGGAGTAACTCGCTGGCTGAAACGCCATCATGATGCAGGGTCCGGTGCTAGATTTAATAGTGTTGCTCGTATAAGTGTTGATGGCTCAGAGTATCTTGCAATAAAGGCAAATACGTCAGGAGGTGTTTCGCATAACCTGTTCTCTTTCATGGGAACGGTTATAGGGGGTGACGATAGAATTTTAACAAGGGTCCGTGCGTCTGATTCTGGTGTATCGGTTATTGATACAGTCGGCTCTAGCCATAAGACGCTTGATGAAAGCGATTTTTCTACAGTTCAGGAGATGATTGAATCGTCTCGGTCGACTGATCAGTTTTCGTTATACGATGGTGGAAGGGTCTACTACACTGGCGAGATTGTTCGAGGTAGTGATGGCCGCTTTTATGAGTTCTATGACAGAGATCAAGACGGAAGTGTTCAAGGTGTAGATCCCGCCAACAGTAACAATCGGCCTCAAATATGGATGGAATGGCATGGTGTTCGGCCCGGTTCGGTTATTGAGTGGCGTTCAACGTCAATCCCTGAAGGGTATATTGAAAACGATGGAGCGGCGATAAGTCGTAGCGACTATCGCCGAATCTTTGATGTATTTGGCGTCAGTCATGGTGCTGGCGATGGCTCCACGACATTTAACCTACCTGACGATAGAGGGGAGTTTAAGCGGGGCTGGGATCATGGCCGTGGCGTCGACGCTAGTCGTAATCTTTTCTCCCATCAGGGAGACGAGTTCCGTAGCCACCGGCACAGATTGCCAACAGGTCAGGCCGACCTTTCAGATACCAGTGGTATTTGGGGCGTGAACGACACGTACTGGGATCAAACGACATCAATTAATACAAGTCCCGCCCCTGGCGAGACTGCATGGTCGTCGGTCGAAGGCAGTAGCAACGAAACTCGACCACGCAACAATGCCGTCATCTATCTGACCAAAATTTGAGGGCCTTACCATGCGCATCTGGGATATCAACCCGACCGATCATACCGTCATCGATCCAGCCGGCCGTGACTGCCCTATTGATCCAATGAGTGGGCAACCGAAGGTACCGGGTAGTGCGATCGTCGAACCACCTCCTTCGGTGGCTGCACGCGAAGCCGCCCAGGCCGTTAACGGCGACTGGCGTATCGTGCCGGACTGGCGGGGCCACGTCTACTGGCTGAGCGATGGCACCCGTCACGAGATCATCGAGCTGGGCGTCGAGCCACCAGCCGAAGCGCTGAATGAAGCTCCACCTAGGCCAATCGACGACCTCGCCGCCCAAGCCCTCTCACGCATTAACTCGGGCTACCAGGCCGAGATGGGGCAGATTCTGAACGACTATCCCCAGGCCGAGACGCTGACCTTCGACAAGCAGGAGCGCGAGGCGCGTCAATGGCAGGCGGAGAACAGCGTGGCCACACCCTATATCGACGCCATGCTGGTCGAACGCCCCATGGACAAGGCCGAGTTGGTGGGGCGCATACTCGCCAAGGCCGATGCCTTTACCATGGCTAGCGGCAAAGCCACCGGGAAACGTCAGCGACTCGAAGATGAGGTGAAGGCCGCCTTCGAAGCTGAGGACCGCGATGCCCTGGAAACGCTCAGCTGGTAGTTAGAAAACCGGGCGAACGCCTTGGTTTCTAACGTGCTTTATATTCATCGAGAGGGTGGCGTGGTGGTGAGGAAATTATATTTCCGAGCTGTTTTCTGGCAGATCTGTAAGAGCTGGAGCAGCAGGAATCTTTGAAGGTGTGTCCATCGAACTCATGAACGGCGAAGGCCCATTTTCTTCCGTAGATATCTTTGTATCTCACAATCAAGGAGATGGGCTTCATTAATTGTGCTACACCGTCAGTTCCACATCGTATTAGCTCTGGAGTCACAGAGAATTCTGCAATGACTACTTCATCACCGGTTCCGAGAGAATGACCACGTTCTAAGGTGGCGGCGTATATTTTACCCGATAAGTGGCGGCCGAAGCTTGATTTTATGAGTGTAATAGTTTTTTCGAAAAGAGGTCCGCCAATTTCTGAGCCATCGCGGAAAACCTGGAATGATTGAATAATGGCGGGTCCAAATCCTTTGTTGGCGATTGTCACCCTGACGATGGGAGAATCGCGAGTGGGGTAGTTTGCCCAAATAGATAGCGCAGGGATTACGGATAGTCTCGCTTGTTTTTGAATGATTATTCCATTCCAAATGGCAATTATAATTGCAATTGTGGCAGTCACTAGGCTTAGTAGTGCTCCAAAAGCCTGTGCATTTGCAGCTCCACCCATTGATTCTACAAGGTTGGCCAACAATTTCATCTCCTTGATGTAGATCTACAGTTTAGTCAGCCCCCTTTCATAGCAGTGATTCGCCCAAGTGTCACATGGCAACCCCACCCGAGGCGATGCCTGGCCTCCACTGCGATCCTCAAGTCTGACGTCAGCATTTCACCCTGATCAGGCTTGAGGATTGCAGCATGTCCGAGAAATTCCTGCACGGCCCCGAGGTCGTTGAAATCGACTCTGGTCCGCGCCCCATCCAGACCGTCCGGTCGAGCATCATCGGCATTGTGGGCACGGCGCCTGACTCGGCGCCGGCCACCGCCGCGACGCTGACCACCGGCAACGCCACCTTTGACACCGCCATCACCTTCACTGCAGTTGGTGCGGGCTTGGCTGGCAACAATATCAGTGTTGCCCTCACCAACCCGGGTTCCGCTTCTGCCTCTTCGTCGGTCAGCGTGACGGGCACGGCCATCGTGGTGAACCTCGCAACCGATGCCACTGGAGCGCTTACCAGCACCGCTAGCGACGTGGTGTCCGCCGTCAATGGCAGTGCCGAGGCTTCGGCGCTGGTGACCGCTGCGAACGCTGATGGCAGTGACGGTAGTGGCGTGGTGCTGGAGCTCAAGCGCACCTTGCTGACCGGCGGTGCCGCAGAGCCGTTCCCGCTGAACGTCCCGAGCCTGGTTGCAGGCAGCCGTGCTGAGGCGGCAGCCCTGGGCACTAGGGGAACCTTGCCCCAGGCACTGGAAGGCATCTTCGATCAGGCCGGCGCCGTGGTCATCGTCGTCCGGGTGGAAGAGGGCGCAGACGAAGATGCGACCATGGCCAATGTTATCGGCGGGGTGAACGCGACCACGGGGCAGTTTGAGGGGCTTCATGCCCTGGCTGGCGCCAAGTCCGTGGTGGGTTTCCAGCCTCGCATTCTGTGCACACCTGGCTTCTCCCACCAGCGGCCCGAGGGCTTCGCCAATCCGGTGGTGGCCGAAGCGCTTGGTATTGCTGAACGTCTGCGCGCAGTGTTCATCGCCGATGGTCCCAATACCACTGACGACGCGGCTCAGGAGTATGCCGCCGACTGGGGTAGTCCCCGGGTCTACATGGTGGACCCCTGGGTCATGGTCAGCATCGACGGCGAGATCGTCAGTGAACCACCCAGCGCCCGTGTTGCCGGCCTGATAGCCAAGATCGACAACGATCGTGGGTTCTGGTGGTCGCCCTCGAACAATGTGATCAACGGCATCATCGGTACCGCTCGGCCGGTCGACTTCACCCTTGGTGATGCCAACAGTCGTGCCAACCTGCTCAACGAGCGCGGCATTGCCACCGTCATCAATCAGGACGGCTATCGCCTGTGGGGTAACCGCACCCTGACGGACGACACCAAGTGGATCTTCCTGTCGGTGCGGCGCACCGCCGACATCATCAACGACAGCATTCTACGCGCCCACCTGTGGGCCGTGGACCGCAATATCACCAAGACCTATGTCGAGGACGTGGAAGAGGGCGTCAACGATTACATCGCCCGCCTGAAAGCCTTGGGGGCGGTGCTGGGGGGGCGTTGCTGGGCGGATCCTGATCTGAACACGCCGTCCAATATCCAGCTCGGTAAGGTCTACTTCAACTTCGACTTCACGCCCCCGTATCCGGCGGAGCACATCACGTTCCGTTCGCTGCTGGTCAACGACTACATCGAAGAGGTGTTCGAGTAATGGCTTCTCCGCGCAACGTACTTCGCAACTGCACCATCAACGTGGATGGTCGCGGCTACGCCGGGCAGGTCGAGGAGTTGATGCTGCCGGTGCTTGAGGCGACCGTCGAGGACTTCCGTGGCGGCGGCATGGATGGCCCAATTGGGATACAGATGGGGATGGAGAAGCTCACCGCTTCCTTCTCGCTGATTTCCTTCGATCGGGACGTGCTTGCGCTGTTCGGGATGGTGGAAGGCTCGACTATCCCGCTGACCGTCCGTGGGCACCTCCAGTCGTTCAACAACGACACCCAGCGGTCGGTGGCCCGTCTTCGTGGGCAGATTCGCAAGATGGACCCAGGCACCTGGAAGCCTGGTCAGAAGCCGACGCTGAGCATCGAGCTTGACCTGGTTCGCTACAGCCTGACCGTTGGCGGCGAGACGGTGCATGACATCGACGTCGAGAACTCCATCCGGATCGTGAACGGCTTCGACCAGCTCGAGGAGATGCGCAACTCCCTCGGCATCTGACGCGGCATCTTGGCCCCGAATGGGGCCGTTTCCCTCAACTCAGCTCTACCCCTCTCCACATGGTGCGATATGGCCAAGAAAACCGACGTGTATTCCGAGACTACCGACATCACTCTGTCCAAGGGCATCGATATCGATGGTGCCAGGGTTCAGACCATCACCATGCGTGAGCCGACCGTGGCTGATCAGCTGGCCGTCGACGGCATCAAGGGTAACGCCCTGCGCGAGATCACCTTCTTCGCGAATCTGTGTGACCTCACGCCGGACGACATCAAGCAGCTCCCGCTGCGCGACTATCGGAAGCTGGCGGAAGCCTTCGAGGGTTTTACCGAATAGCGCCCGTCGATGTCCGGCGCGGCGCCCTGGCGCTGGCTTCCCACACTGGCTGGGGTGAAGGGGAAATTCTGAACATGCCGTCGTCCCGCTTCTGCTGGTGGATAGACGGGTTGCCGAAGCGAGACCAGGATGGCTAATCAGAAGCTCAACGCGACGATCCAGATCGGTGGCACCGTCCAGCGATCCTTCACCAGTGCCATCGGCCGTACCAAGGGCAAGCTGGGTGAGCTGGGCACAGCCATCGCACAGGCTGAGAATCGCCAGCGGACCCTGGCGCGCTCGATCAGCACCTTCGGACGTGAAGGGCGCAACGTCGATGGCCTGCGCCGGAGATACGCTGAACTCGGTGACGAGATTGACCGACTGCGGGCGAAGCAGCAGCGCCTGTCACGCCTGAAGACGTCGCAAGATGCCAACCTCGAGCGCCGGGGTGAGCTGGGTGGCCACTTGTTTGGCGTGGCCGTCGCGGGCGCTGCCATGGGCGCACCGCTTCGTGCCGCGATGAACTTCGAGGCGGCGATGAGCCGCGTTGGCGCCGTCTCGCGTGCCAATGATGAGCAATTGGCGCGCCTCACCAACACCGCCCGTGAGCTGGGGGCAACCACCGAGTGGTCGGCCAGTCAGGCCGCCGAGGGTATGCAGTTTCTGTCGATGGCGGGATTCAGCGTCGATGAGACGGTCTCCGCCATGCCTGGCATGCTCAACCTGGCCAGCGCTGCGGGCACTGACCTTGGCCGAACCGCGGACATCACGTCCAATGTTCTTCGACAGTTCGGCATGGAAGCCGACGAGACTGGACGCCTTGGTGACGTTCTCACCAATGCCTTCACTACGTCCAATACCACCCTGGAATCCCTGGGCCTGACGATGAGCTATGTCGGACCGGTGGCCGCCGCGGCTGGCGCCGACATCGAACAGGTGGCAGCGATGGCCGGCAAGCTCGGTGACGCGGGTATTCAGGGGGAGAAGGCCGGTACCGCCTTGCGAGCGATGTTTTCCCGCCTGCAGGATCCGCCAAAGGAGGCTGGCGCGATTCTTCAGGGGCTGGGCGTTTCGATCGAGAACGCCAACGGCGATATGCGCGACATGTCGGACATCCTCGCCGACATGGATACCGCCATGGCGGGGATGGGAAGTGTTGCCCGTAGCGAGATCCTGTCGACGGTGTTCGGCCTGGAGTCGCTGAGTGCTGCCCACGTGCTGATGGCCGATGCTGCCAGCGGTGCCTTGGACGAATATGAGGACTCCCTGCACAAGGCTGGGACCTCCGCTGAGGTCGCGGCCAAGCAGAATGACAATGCCCGGGGCATGGTCAAGCAGTTGGGCTCGGCCCTCGAATCGCTGGCCATCTCTGTCGGCAACATCCTGCTGCCCGCCTTCACCGACAGCGGCAATGCCCTGGCCGGGATGATCCGCTCGGTGGACACGCTGATCCAGGAGTATCCGCTACTGGCGAAGGCGGTTGTCGGTGGCACTGGTGCAGTGGTCAGCGCCACGGCGGCGGCTGTAGTGGGTGGCTACGCCTATACCTTCCTCAAGGGTGGCCTGCTGCGAACCAAGGAGGCCTATTACGCCGTGGGTGATGCGGCGAAGTGGGCAGTGGGCAAGATTCGGGCGGTATCGCTGGCTTCATTGCTGAACCCTGTGGGCCTTGCCATCGCGGGTATTGGTGTTGCGGTTGCTGGCGCCGCTATCTTGATCCATCGCTATTGGGACCCTCTGACGGCGTTCTTCAGCGAGCTGTGGTCGAGCATCGAGTATTCGACGCGCCCCGCCCAGCGCGCCTTCGAGCGAGTCAAGGAGGCCTTGGCGCCGATCGGCAACGCCATAGGCGGGGTGATTGAGTGGGTGGAGCGTATGGTCAGTCCCACCACCCACGCGGGAGATACCTTCGTCGCCTTCGCTGATGCGGGTGAGACGGCTGGCCGGGTGATTGGTTGGGCTATCAACCTGGCCGCCTGGCAGATCGAGACCGCCGTGGATGTGATCAAGTACGCACTGCGCTGGAACCCCATTGCCATCGTGACGCGCAACTGGGAGCCCATCCGGGACTTCTTCACCGAGCTCGGGGAGGACATGAAGGCGGCCATCGGCGATGCCGTCGCCTGGATTGGAGAGAGGTTCGAGTCGATTCAGCGTAAGTGGAATGCCTTCAAGGAGTTTCTGGGGATGGGTGAGTCGGCGGCGGCTTCCCGGGAGCTCAGCCACTCCCTGGCCAGCACGGAAGCACCGAGCACGGCCAGCGGGGTTAACGACTTGCCGTTACCGCCGGATAGCCTGGGTACCGCTTCTATGCCGATTCCTGACGTGGCACCGCGTGGGGGATCCACCACCAGCGTGCGCACCCAGGACACCTACGAGATCAACGTTCACCAGCAACCAGGTGAAGACAGCGATGACTTTGCCGAGCGTGTTGCTGAGCGTATTGAGCAGAAGCGACTGCAGAGCCTGCGTGGAGCGCTCCATGATCACTGACGTCATGATGAGACTGGGACCCTATGTGTTCAGCGTATCGACGGCGGCCTACCAGGCGCTTAATCGCACAACGGAATACCGCTGGGGCGCACAGGAACGGATCGGCCAACGCGAAGCACTGCAATTCGTTGGCCCTGGGAAGGATGTCATCTCGCTGCCCGGGGTGATCTACCCGAAGTACCGCGGTGGATTCGGCCAGCTCAACGAGATGCGATCACTCGCCGCGACAGGTCAGCCACTGCTGATGGTCGCCGGCACTGGGCGGCTGTTGGGGCGCTGGTGCATCGAGAGCATCACCGAAACCCAGTCGGTGTTCCTCGGGGCCGGGCTGCCGAGAAAGCAGGCATTCACCCTCAAGCTGAGGAAGTACGACGATGGCGCAAGTCTACAGCTCCCGGGACGGTGATACCGTCGACCTGGTGGTCTGGCGCTACTACGGGCGTCAGGACGCGCGGCTGACGGAGCAGGTGCTGGAAGCCAATCGGCACCTGGCGGACGCCGGCCCACTGCTGCCGGCGGGGATCCTCATCATCCTGCCGGACGTGGAGCACGTTGCCGAAGCGAGGGCAGGGGTCAGCCTATGGAACTGAACGTTCGTCCCTCCTACCGCGTCGAGGCCAACGAGCAGGACATCACCGACATGATCGCTGATCGGTTGGTGAGCATGAATATCATCGACGCCACCGGGCTGAAGTCGGACAGCGTGGATATCACCCTGGCCAATCACGACCCCCTGAACCCTTTGAAGCTGCCACCGGTTGGCGCCGAACTGCGTGTATCGATCGGCTATGACGGGGTGGTGGTCGACAAGGGCCTCTTCGTGGTGGATGAGCTCAACCTGGCAGGGCCGCCTGATCGACTTACCATCGTGGCCAGGGCTACGCCTCAGTCGGTCAGTGAATCGGGGGAGGGCTCCACCCGGGAAACGCTACAGACGCAGAAGACCCGCCCCTGGGAGAGCGGTACGACGCTCGGCGGCATGGTCTCGCTGATCGCCGAAGAGCACGGCCTTGAAGCGGCCGTCGCGGCCAGCCTGGGGGCGATCGTGCTGCCACACATCGACCAGGTCAGCGAATCAGATATCAACCTGCTGACCCGTGTAGCCAGGGATTACGACGCCATCGCCAAGCCTGCGGGTGGCAAGCTGCTGCTGGCGCACAGGGGGGAGTCGATAACGGCGGGCGGTGGGCAGGCGTTGCCGGTCATCGAGTTGGCGCCCGCCGAGGTGACGCAGTGGACCGTGACCCTGGCGCAGCGGGTGATCCTGGGTAGCGTCGAGGCCACCTGGTGGAACCAGACCCTGGCGAGGGAAGAGACCGTCACCCTAGGAGAGGGGAAGCCACTTCGGAAGCTACAGAACCAGTACCCGGACGAGGCCACGGCCAGAAAGGCCGCTGAGACGGAGCTGAAGCAGAGAGCCAGGGGTGGCAACACCTTGCAGCTGACAATGCCAGGACGACCAGAAATCGTTGCCGAGGGACGCCTGACCACCGGTGGGTTCCCCGATGGCGCCAACCAGGAATGGCTGGTGACGGAGGTATCACACCGCATCACGCCGCGGGGCTACACCAGCGGGGTACAGGCCGAGCAGCCGTGATTGAAGCTATAGGATCGGTAGGATCGTTTGTGTAGGCATGTTCTGAACCGTCTCATGAACGATGTCAGTCACGTGCCTTAATCCAGGTAGATCAAGATCCTTCGAAGGCATTTCGTAAGCGTATCGAAAATCTACAAATGCGCTGTCGAATGGTTGCAATAGATTTTCCAGCTCTGCTATAGAAAGCGAGTGTACTTGAGCAAGTGTTTTTTCAAACTCAGGCAGCACCTCAGTGGGAATTTTGTTGAGTAGCTGACTGAGCTTATGGCTCGCTTGAGGAGCTCTATCGCCGATAACTTGGCCAGAGGTGATTTCTATTTCTTCTCCTGAAATCACTGCGGTGCTTCGAATCGGATTGTGGTATTTGTACTTCACCATCAGCGATTTTAGGTTCAGTTCGATCGACAGGCACGCATTTACGATTGAGGGAATCACTGGGCAACCGGGAGTGACACTGACCTGGTAGAAGGCTTCTGCAAGTTCAACCACACTCGGGTTGGGATAGTCACTGCTGGGGACTTCTAGATTCATGTTGCCTCTCATTCGTCTTCTGGCACTACCTGTCGGGTACTGGCACTGTCTAAGGCTGAGAGGGTTCAACAGAGCTGGGTGCCCTGGCCGACAGAGGTCGGCCAGGACGATGGCCTTACGCTTTGGCGATGATGAGCAACACTACTGCGGCAACAACCACTGCGCCCAATGGAGGTAGGGCAGTCGCTGCGGCAGTGTAAACAGTAGTGAATACACCTGCCTTAGCAATCCAGCCAGCTGAGCGCGTTGAATCGGGTACTTGCATTGACCCCTCCTCAACATCCCCCAAGTCTCATGAAGAGCCGGGTATGGGGAGCCCAGACTTGCTGCCTATTCGAGTTAGAAGCAGTCACCCGGGGGCAGCACCCGACTGCGCGGCCTAGTATAAGAGAGGCCGACTGAATTTGGAATGAGGAACTTGCGTTGGAATGAGGGGGATGAGGAGCGTTGGCGACTGTACCTGTGGTTGCTGTTTGGTTGCTGATGAGCGGTGACCAGTAGGGTGCAGACTCGTCGTGGAAACCGGCAATAGCTTGAAAAATATAGAAAACCGCATGGCAGGCGCGGTCGTGGCTTGTGGACTCACAGCACTCATAATCCCTTGGTCGCTGGTTCGAGTCCAGCTGGGCCCACCACTATCAGTTACTTACACAGCCTTTTTGCTTTTCCGACTGTACCTGCGTGAATTTTGCGTGAGGCTAGGAAACGCTCAGTCTGCGCAAAACTACCAGTTCCGGCCTCTTGCTCTCCCGTTCGCACACACTGTCGGCCGCCTCGATCAGGCGCGTCAGTTCCGCTGCTGAATAGTGCGTCGTGATCCGTCCGGAGCGGTGCCCGAGCAAATCCTGACGATCCTCGAAGCTCACGCCGGCCGCCCTGAGACGGCGGCCAAATGTGTGCTTTAGATCATGCACCCGCACTTGCGGCAGGCCAGCAGCGCACCGGGCGCGCTTCCAGCCGCTATTGAGCATCCGTGCCACCGGGTTGCCTCGATAGGCGAAAACATGCGTCTCATGCTTGCCCCGCTGCTGCTCGATAACGGACAAAGCAGTGCGGTTGAGCACGATCAGCCGGTCATCGGCATTCTTAACGTGCTGGCCGGGTACGATGAAAACAGACGTTTTAAGGGTCGGGATCACCACTTCCCAGTCCCAGCGCAGGCCGCAAATCTCGCTGTCACGGCAGCCGGTATTGACCGCAAACAGGCTCATTGCGGCCAAGTGCCCCGGCAATGCTACAAACAAACGTTCCTGCTCATCCCAGGAAAGGGGATAAGGCCGGCGTTTGTCTGTGTCCGGTAGCAGCTTGATTTTCGGAGGTGCCTGAAGCCAGGTCAGCCCGTACTCATCAACCCATTCCGATGCCGCGAGATTCACGATACGCCTCACTACCTTCAGACCGTGATTGATCGTGCCGGCTGAAACGCCTTCCTGACGCCGGTGTTCGATCCAAGGCTCCAGCGTGCCACGGTGCAGTCTATGGAGCGGTAGGTGACCGATCCATGGCATGAGTAGCTTGAGCCGCCCGATGTCGCTGTCCAGGCTCCGCTTGTGCCGGTTTTCCAGCACAAACTTCGCAGCGGCCTGCTCGAACGTCCTTGTGGGCCGTACGCCGTAGACTTCGGCCTGTCTGATTTCCTCGCTTAGCCTTGCGAGGTATCGCTCCGCTTCTGCGATTTCAGCGCTTCCAGTGCTCTGGCAAATGCGCCGTCCACGGATTCGCTTGTCGATGTGCCAGATCCCGCCTCGTTTGACGAGCCCCGGCGTTGCTTTGCGTCCCATGTCGTCTCTCCTCTTGATCGACCGGGACGCCCGTTGCACTGAATATAATCGTCCACCCAGGCGTCCAGCTCAAGCCGGTCGAAGGCTATGGCCTGCTTGCCAAGCGGCACCTCCGTTACGAAGGGCCGTACGTCCGCGTTGAACCGGTTGCGGTCCATCCCCAGATAGGCCGGCGCATCACGCAGCCTGATCAGTCGCGGCAAAATGGCAAAAGGCTTGTTCATGCTCTGACGCTGACATGAGCTGTGTGGGGGCTTCCTTGTCTCGGCCTCTTGCGCCATCAAACACACAGCCGGCTCCGCCTGAGCGGATCAGATGAGGCGACAAGATCGTTAAATAAGGATGTGTATTAGGACAATGCCAGCAGGGAAGTACGGCTGTCCTCAGTAAAGTGTGTAAGTTTCTCATCCACAACAAATATTAGGCTAGATGAATATTTAGTTAATAGATAATTAAGATTTAAATAGCTATTATTAAATTATGGAAACAACCAAGGGTTGGTTAATATGCAGATTAAAGTAAAAGGCGAGATGACAATAAACGATATACGGCAGGCTTTGTTTGAAAAGCTATGCGAGCTTGAGTCAGATCATGCTGTTAGATATTCGCAGGGAGCAACGTTATATATCAATCCAACTAATGGTTTTGGTGATGAAGTATACCCAGATGTCTCAAAAATATACAGCACAGGACCGTACCGGTCTGCGGCTGACGAGTATAAGCTGTAATCACTGTTCAATGTCATAGAAGAGGGTTCGAATATGAAGCAGCCTCAATATATTGGCCTGGAAGAAGCACGCAAAGTATTGTCGGAAATAGGTGTTTCACTGAATGAACGACAAATGAAACGCGCTGCCGATAAGGACGCGACAGGTCAACGGAAATTGCCGTTTTTTGTCGATCCAATCGAGGGAAGGCTAAAAATTGAGAAAGGGACGCTCGTGAAAATTTATAGACAGCTTCAGGTGGAAGCGGAAAACAGTTTTAATAATAGAGATAAGACTTGATTTTACAGAGTCTATGTTCAATTATTCGGCTTAATGTCAGATATTAGAAAGAGGGTAGGCAGGAACGGCACGACATACCAAGTACGCTACCCGAGCAAATCAACGAAAACAGGCTATGCCTATGCCACCTTTAAAACACGAAAGGAGGCACAGGCCTTCGTTGAAAGCGGGAAAACACAGCAAGCAAGTACAGCTCACCAAAGCGAAATAAAAACTGTCCGTCAGGCTACAGAGAAATGGCTGCGGATCTGCGAAAAAGAAGGGCTGAATGGCAGAGAGCCGGTAACATCCTATACGCTAAAAAACTACGAATATCGTGCGCAGTTTATAAAGGCTTATGAGTGGGATAAAGAGATTCAGGGACTCACAGCACCTGATGTCGTAGCATTCCGCTCGTGGCTCCTACAAAGTGATATTAGTCGTGATCTTGCGGGAAAAGTGTTGTCCTCATTCCAGTCAGTGATGAAGGAGATGACGATCAGGGGTGTGTTACCACACAATGTAGCACCCGGTATCTGCATTAGAGCAGACGCTCGCTACAAAGAGCCGGTTGTTGTTCCGACGAAGCAAGAGGTACTAGCGCTGCTGGGTGCAGCTGATAGACTTGCCAATGCTAAAAATCAGACCATTGCAAACGCTTGGACTCGCTACAGGCCAATGCTCTACCTAGCGGCCGACTCCGGTATGCGGCCACAAGAATATCTTGCCATATCTAGATCTTGCCTTTCAGATCATGGCGTACAGGTTGAAAGGGCAATCGAAGGCGGCGGTACAAAAATATCAGTAACAAAAACACCAGCAGCGCGACGTTTTATCGAACTCAGTCCCGAAGTTCTGGACATGGTTAAACATTATGCGGATCATCATGCACCGCAGAGCTCCCATGATCTTGTATTCCCGGCGTCAAATGGCGGTTTGCAATCGCGTCGGAACTGGCAGCGTCGAGGCTTTAATGCCGCATGTGAGGAGGCAGGGTTGGTCGAGTCTGTCGAGATAGAAGGTAAGATTGTAGAGCAGCCGAAATACAGGCCCTATGACCTCCGGCATTTTTTTGCCTCAGTGCTGATTGATAACAAGACAAATTTGAAGAAGATACAGACAGTGATGGGGCATACGAATATCGAGACCACTTTGAACGTCTATGGGCATTTGTTTCCGGATGAAGAAATTGGTAAAAGTGAAGATAGAGGTATGATTAACGGTTTGCTTGGAAATTCTTGTGGCAAATCTGTGGCAAGAAACCTCTAAGATCCGCAGAAATCTGCCATTTTTGTTGAATGGGGTGCAAGGGGTCGGAGGTTCGAATCCTCTCGCTCCGACCATAATAAAATCAATGACTTAGCACGTTTTTAAGAGATTAGATGGCTCGATAAGGTCATTTTTTGCCACAAAATCCCCACCCCGCAAACCCGCAGAAATCCGCCACTGTCCTTTTTGATCCGTATCAGCTTGTGGCAAATTTGTGGCAAGAGGTTTATTAACTATAGTGTCTAGGGACACAATGGTTATTGTGTCCCCATTGTAGTGACGGCATACGTGATTGTTACGCGGCAGTTCTGCTCTTGATATCTCCGATGATCGAGAGTAAATCTACTACTTCAGCGGAGCTGAAAACGCCTTCGATCCCCATGCTGTCCAGGTCAGTGAATGGGCTCTCATACAGTGTGCGAGGGTCCATGACTCCGCGCTCTGTTAGGTAATCTATGACCATATTTAAGAATTCAATTTGGTCAGGTCCGGGGTTATACTTTTCTATAAAGGTATTGAAGGATTTCTTGGCAGCCGTACGATCAAGACCGACCATAGAGCGGATGAAAAGGCCAAGACCACCATCGTCTTCTAGTTTTTCAATCTGCTCCCGCTCGGCGGTGCCGGATTCAATTAGAATGCGCTCCATCTCTTCCAAATCCTGCGATGTCAGGGGTTCATTGCGCCGCAGTTTCTGGATCGTAATGTGATCCATGTGATCTGTCAGGAAGTGGCGTACCTTTAGGCGGAAGCGGTGCATATCCGTGCCGACGGAAGAGTTTAGCGCCTCAATCTCTGATGCTTCGCCAAGCTCATCCTCAAAGTTCGTATAGACATGCGGACGCTTTTTAACTTCAATGAGTTTTATGAGACGCCGTAGCCTGCGCCGAACGGTATCAAGGATTGGTGCCGTGATATCCTGCCAGAATTCATCGGTTTGAAGCTCTAGAATTAGATCCAGTTCATCCGCAACCATCGGAACATTGCGCTTTTCTTCCAAAAGACCAGCCAGATCACGGATCTTTTTGGAATACCCTTCAAAGTTTCTTTCACCCTGAAGTAATGCAAGTTGAGATCGAAGAATGAGCAGGTCAAACTGCTTAGCTTCCAGTTCGTCATCTTCATTGGCTGTTGGCAGGCCGGCAAGTTCTTCAATGAGCTCCGAACGCTCATCAAGGCCGAGCTTTTGCCAGGCTTCTGGCGACTGGAATTTTTCAACTAGCCGACGTTTTGGGCGTACCTCGAAATTATCTATATTCATCCCCAAAACGTCAGTCCTGAGATGCTCGACCACAGCAGAGCGTAAACCGTTCAAGGCGTCAGTTGAATGCTCGTTCTGAAGATCTTGAATTGCTGAAGCAAGATTAACACGTGATGCGAACAGGCGGCAGCTTAGTGAGTCATTACCGGCACCATCCGTCACGTCGGGGTTCTGTTTGAAAAATTCGAAGTTCTGGCAAAAATCGAATACATAAAATTCTTCTTTATGCTCGCCCGGGCCGAACAGGTCTGGGCACAGCCGAGTACCACGTCCTAGCATCTGCCAGAATTTAGTCTTGGATCGGACAATCTTGAAGAAGACAAGGTTGACCGCCTCCGGTATATCGATGCCGGTATCAAGCATATCAACGGATATGGCAATATGAGGCGACTTATCCTTTTCACTGAAGTCATCGATCAGTGATTGTGCGTATTCAGTTTTGAAATCTATGACACGAGCAAATTTTCCGGCCAGGTGAGGGTAATTGGCATCAAAGCGTTCAGCAATAAATTGCGCGTGGTCATGGTTCTTGGCAAAGACAATCGTTTTTCCAAGCCGATCCCCATCAGCAACCTTAAGCCCGTGGGTCATCAGATGTTCGAGAACCTTGTCTACCGTATCTTCATTGAACAGCCACTTATTGACGGCGGCAGGGTCGACTTGATCGGGAACGCTACCTTCTTCATCCCATTCGATAGCATCCCATGCTTCTTTTTCTTCTTCGGAGAGATCGTCATATTTGATCCCCTCGCGCATAAAACGCAGCGGTACCGATACGGCTTTGGGTGGCACGAGATAGCCATCATCGACAGCCTGATCCAGGTCATATGCATCCGTCGGGATGCCGCGCTCCAGGTTGAAAAGAGCATAAGTGTCACGGTCAACATCATCTTTTGGTGTTGCCGTTAGGCCAACCAGGAAACTATCAAAATAGTCAAAAATTGCTTTGTATTTGCGATAAACGGAGCGGTGCGCCTCGTCAATCACAATCAGGTCAAAATGCCCTGCTCCAAACCGCCGCACACCATTGTGTGTTTGATCGATCAACCTCATCATTGTCGGATAGGTTGAGACATAGATGCGGCCATGACCGGCATTATCCTCGATGAGATTAACTGGTGACGAGTGTGGCAGAAATTTTTTAAAGGCATTCGTGGCCTGGTTTACCAATGCAACGCGGTCAGCTAGAAACAAGATACGCTTGGACCAGTTCGCACGCATGAGAAGGTCAGTTAGGGCGATGACCGTGCGCGTCTTCCCCGAGCCGGTTGCCATAACCAGAAGCGATTTTCGCATCTTGTCCTTTTCAAAGGACTCGGCAATACGGCGGATCGCACGGGTCTGATAGTAGCGCTCGACAATACTTCCGTTGATACTCTCAGGTGCAAGCGGCTTGAGGGTTGAGCGCCGCTGGATAAGTAGTTCCAGCTCGTCCTGTTTTAGAAACCCCTGGACTGGCCGAGGCGGGTAACGCATATCATCCCATAGCCAATGTTCATAGCCGTTAGAATAAAATATAACAGGACGCTGGCCGAACGTCTTTTCGAGGGCGTTGGCATACAGCTCTGCCTGGCGCTGCCCTTCGCGGGCATCACGCTTGGTCCGCTTGGCTTCGACCAAGGCAAGCGGCTTGCCATTATTCCCCCACAAGACATAATCAACAAAGCCTTCGCCAGATTTATTAGGCATACCCGTAACCGGGAACTCTGTATCACGCTCATCGTCCAGTGACCAGCCTGCTTCGGCGAGCAGCAGGTCAATGAAGGCATCTCGCGTCTGAGCCTCGTTATAGTCATGATCGTCAGGAATCTTCAGGTTTGCTTTCTTCACCCTGTCGATTTCAGCACGAAGGGCTTTTATATCCTCTTCGACTTTTAAGCGTTCACCTTCGCTTTTTAACCGCTCTTTTTCCGCTAAGGCGCGTGCTTTTTCGGCCTCTACGTAGCGGCGTTCTGTTTCCTGAAGTTTCTGGAGCGTGTTTGACTCTATCTGCGTTGTAGCCGGCAGTGCATCGGCAGAGAAGCTAATATCAGTAGCAGGCTTTTCACCACTGGCATAAGTGCGCACAAGCCAATAGGTAAAATGAAAAAGTTCACGAACAGCTGTAATGGCACGATAAGGCGGAACAGGCTTGACTTCGTGAACAGCCATATTGCCGTGGTCTTTGATGATTTTGGCTTTTGTGACCAGGGCGCTTCCGACCAGGCTTCGGAACGTAGGCTCATGAATATGCGCAGATAGGGTTGACTGATAAGGGGAGCGGAGAGTTCCGTCACTGCGATACATCCATTTAACAGCGACTTCCAAGGCCAGCCGGGCATAAAAACAGGCACTGCGCGGATCAGACCGTGCTAAAAGCTCAGCCTTATGAGCATGGTCATATACGTCCGCAAATTCCTTTTGTGCGAATGAAAATTGCGAAGCCATAGCTCAGTGCTCCCTTATGTCAGGGAAATGTTCAATAAATGCGGCTTTTACCATGCTCCAGATCTCCTTATCCAAAGGTTGCCGGCAATGGATCGTATTGAGCACTTTATAACCCGCTGACGCTAATGTACAGGCAAGTTGTTTCTCCAGCGCAGCGACTATGTCGCGCGGCCCGCGATGAGAATCCATGTCATTTTGTTCCGCGTAAAGCGGGCCGTGCGCGATCAGGTCAAAAGCCCGGCAGCTTTCCGGTTCCACGCCAGCGCGGACAAGATGCGCGCGCAGGGCGTTAGACGTCTTGACGTGGCCGAGGTGCTGTCCCATCCGGGCATAGGGGGGCGCTGCATTGGGCGATGAGCTGTCACCTGTCCGGCCAACATAGAGGAGTTCACCGTCTGGCGTATCGACACGCCACACATAAAGCCAGAAGCCACGCTGTAGCATGGCTCCCGGCATTGATAATGTGTGGGTATTAGCACTCATTGTTATGTTCCTTGGTAGACACGGTCAGAGTTTATCTGCTCCGTCAGATATGGCGAAAACCCGGCAAGTACAACAACTACTGATACTAAGTCGCGCATTTCAATATCGCGTAGTACGCTATCATGATTTCCTGCATGGCCAAGTCCAGGATAGTTTGAGCGGAAGCCATATAGCTTTTTCAAAGCCTCTCTAAGAGTTGCGTGGGGCCAGGAGTTTACCTGAGTGCATATATCGCCAAGAGTGTTTGCAGTTACGTTGGGACTTTTCTGGCCAATGCCTTCCAAAAGATTAAATTGTTTCTGGAGGCATGTTTTCATTCGTGTGGCAGTTTCATTGCCCTTCAAGTCACGCAAGGAGTCTTCAAATTCCTGCATTAATTGATGAAGGTGCGCATCACGCTCAGTGTACCATTTTAATTCACGAATAAGTTGAGAGAAAACACCTGGCAAAGTGGGGTGTAGGCTGAAAGGGCGACGCAAATCATAACGCAAGCTGTATTTTTGAAGGAAATTTTCAACTAGCTGAAAATATCGGTTACGGTAAGGCTCATCATCATAGCTGGATATGACATTGTAGGCGCTTTCCAATGCTGCTACAGCCGTGGCTTCATCTTTTACCTGTTCTTTCATGGCAAGACGAACGGCACGTCTGCTCAGGTGCCCACCACTTACTGCCTCCTCATAGGCTGCCCGTTTCTTTTCATATTCAGTAAAAGACCTCAAATACTCATCCCTTGCTGCAATATCTTCAGGGTGAGTGAGTTCACCATCATCAGTGAAGCCGCGTGGTGGTGGTGGCTCTTCTGGAGGTTTAGGCTCTGGCACCAGTTCCCTGTATAAATCAGGGAAAAGGTCGTCACCATACTCGGAATGTTTGCCGAGTTTGGCCCAAATCTCGCGCCATGATTCGTTCCATATGCCGATGATTTCTCCCCGCATAATTCAAAGCTCCCTGCGGAAGGCGTGCTGTTGTAACGAAAGTATTAGTTCTTTAAGATGCCTGTTATGATTCTCGTAGGACGATTTTTGTTCTTCAAGAGCCACTAATGAGTTTGCATAATCTGCTATCTTGGCATTGCCAGCTTTTGGAATCTTTATAGATCCAAGAGCCTTAGTGTTTATGTTGTATTGCCCTGCGGAAGTTCTTGCATTATCTAAAAGCTGTTTTCGCCCGGACGGAGATTCCAGATAGGAGTGAATAAATGCTGATATTGCAGGGTTCTTTAAACGTGCTCGTATCAGGTAGGAGGCAAATATAAATTCTGAAATTTCATGCTCAGAGTTCTTTATTTTTTTGGGGACGACAGCGCTTCTGCCAACATAAGTCGGGTTGCCGTTAGTGCGCACAAATAATAAATCGTTTGTGCGTAGTGAAAGCCGATCAAGCTCTTTTTTCGTAACGTTTACCTTTTTTAAATCGCTTAAGTTTATATCGCCAGCGACCACGTTCGGTATGCGCAGGGTTGGCGCGCCTTCAGCAGAAGACTTATTCGAAGTTCCATAACGGAATTCTTCAGTTAGTTCTCCAAGAGTATCAAACTCGCCAGATTCCAGCTCTCGGTCGAATATTTCCAGAAATAGCGATAACCTAAGATCATTCAGTTTTTTTATTGCGTGTTGGCGTAAAGTATAAACTTGATTCGCATGATCAAGAATTGTTGCGATTCGCTTCTGCTCCTCAAGTCTAGGTAATGGTACATCGAAATCCGCAATGGTCTTTGGACTTAGACGTGGTAGGTTCGCGCCTGTAGATCGCGAACTGGCAAACTTTACCATTGAAGGCTGACGAAGGAAGTATGCAAGAAATCTTCTGTCAATTCTTGGTCCTGGTTTTATAGGTACTATGTCAGTGCTACATACACCTTCAAAATCAGGTAAGGCTATCTTTGCTAGATATGGGCGAAGTTTCCCATATAGTATATGCTCAGGGCCAAACGAGAATTTAGTACTGGCTAGGTCTCCATTCAATACCTTTTGTCGCTCGATAATACGTCCGCCGCTTTCGATATTCTCCAGGCCTAGATAATTAGTCCCTGACTCAATCGCTGAAGGATTAATTCCTTTCCGCTCGATTGAAGCGACTTCTGCCAACTTTACTATGCTCCAGTTCATCAAAGCATTTCCTCCAGCGTGTTGAGGCCTTCGGCGATTTTGGCTTCTATTTTACGGAGGTCAGCAATGATTTTTTCCGGCTTGTCGTACTCAGTCTCTTCGTTTTTTATCTCAGAATAGCGGTTAAGAGACAGGTCATAGCCTGCTGCGGCAATATCTTCGCGGGAAACGCAGAAACTTTGAGCGGTACGCGGACGTTCGTTTTCAGACGTCTCACGATTAGCCCAGCGGGCTAAGATATCCGGTAGATTATTCTTTTCATGCTCTTCGGCTGTCAGTGCCTGCTGAGGCTTCGGGCCAAGTTTTTCCCGGGGCAGGAGCGGTTCGCGCTTGTCGTCAAGCGAGATGCCATCTTGTTTGACGTTGTAGAACCAAACATTTTCTGTGCCACCGACTCCAGTTTTGGTGAACACCAGGATGGCAGTAGATACACCGGCATAGGGGCGGAATACACCTGAAGGAAGTTTGATGACAGCATCGAGCTTGTGCTCTTCTACCAACATCTGGCGCAATTCTTTGTGTGCCTTGGATGAGCCGAACAATACGCCATCGGGTACGATTACAGCCGCGCGACCGCCGGTACGCATGAGTCGCAAGAAAAGAGCGAGGAAGAGAAGCTCTGTTTTCTTGGTCTTGACGAACTTTTGAAGATCCTTGGCACATGCTTCGTAATCGAGTGAACCCGCGAAGGGTGGATTGGCCAAGACAAGCGAATAGGTGCCTGCATCTTCTGAATGATCTTCGGCTAGACTGTCACGATAGCTTATATTCGGGTTTTCTACCCCGTGCAGCGTCATATTCATTGAACCGATACGAAGCATGGTCGTATCGAAATCAAAGCCGTGAAACATGTTGTTGTGGAAATGTTCCCGGAGCTTTGGATCACGCAGCATCTCCTTGTGGTTGTCACGGAGATATTCACCAGCGGCAACCAGGAATCCACATGTGCCGGCAGCCGGATCGCAAATCACATCTGTTGGCTGCGGATCGGTGATTTCCACCATAAGCTGGATAATATGGCGCGGGGTACGGAATTGACCGTTCTGGCCGGCGCTGGCAATCTTGCCCAGCATATATTCGTAGACATCCCCTTTGGTATCCCGGTCTTCCATCGGGATTTTGTCGAGCTTGTCGACCACCTTGGCGAGCAGGGCTGGGTTTGATATGCCAAGGCGCGCATCGCGCATGTGCTTACCGTAGCTGGATGTCTTTCCGTTCAGCGTTCTTAGAAACGGGAAGACATGCTCATCAACGACTGTCATCATTTCGCGGGCTTCAAAATTCTTGAAGCGAGACCAGCGTAAATCTTCGTAGGGACGGCCGCGCTCATCTTCGCCTTGCGGGAAAATGCAACGCTCCATAGAGATATTCAGGCGCTGGCTTTTACGCTCTTCGAGCGTATGCAGCTCATCCAGGCGTTTAATAAATAGCAGGTAAGTTATCTGTTCGATAACTGAGAGAGGGTTTGCAACGCCACCTGCCCAAAAATCATTCCAGATATTATCAATCTGGTTTTTGATATCGCCTGTTATCACTATTTCAATCCTGAGTTCTGTTTAAAAATAACGTAATTTTAGTCTGCTGGTGCAACAAGTTTACGATGATGCTTCCTGCAAGGCTTTTTCAAATTCGGTACTGTTCGCGACCACTACCGGTATTTCTTCCGGATTGTCAACTTTGTCAGCTATGTCCAAGCGTAGTCTTTTTTTGAAATAGTATAAAAAAGACTTCCTTATTGGTATATCAATTACATGATTATCCATAGCATAGTCAGAAGCGATAATGGCTTGCTGCGACTTTGAAAGCGCGGGGTTCGGCATTAGCTGTACTGTGAAAATAGTATGCCACATCTGGTCATCTCTAGCAGCCGCTTTAGCCTTGCCTGCCGGTCGGCAATCAAGGCAACGAGACAGCAAGAAGTCCTTGAACTTGCGATCTATATGGCAGTAGGCACGGACATGCCAGCGGAAGCCGTCACTTGCCAGCGCATGTGGTGAGATCTCACGCCACACGGGATCGGGGCGGTTGGGGTTCATGGACTGATAATGAATCTCAATAGCGCTCCTGTTGCGAACCGCCGATAGTATCGTGCGCAACACCTCAGGGTCGATCCTGCGGTGGGGTATGGGCAGGCAGTCAACGTTGGGCAGATTCGATAGCCATGTTTCCTCTACCGTTTTGTCCTTCTCGGCGATCTGGCGCAGCTGCGAGAGGTATTGATCCGGTTGGGGCGTCAGGAAGCGAGGCTGGAAGGTTTCAGCTGCAAAATAGCGCTTCTCGCTCTTGTCGTACGCCATATTGCCGGGGGCCAGCTCCTGGTACTGGCTCAGATCCTTGGACGCCTGCGGTACGGACACGCCGAAGAACCCAATAATATCGCCGCGATTGATCCCGCCCTCCCAGTACAGCCGGAACTCTATGAACCTGAGGCGTCTTTCGACCCCCCAGCGTAAGCCTGATGAACCTTCGCTCACTGATGACTCCTTGATGGGTATAGAAACTATATTGACATCGAAAAGCGATGCGTATAGTTTTTATCCTATCGGTGAAATGCAGTCAACGGAAATCGGAGGTCGCTATGGCGGGGAATGACCGTTATGTCGTCAAGCATGGCAAGGCGTGGGCGGTGAAAAGGGCTGGCGTCGCAACGCCTGATAGCGTGCACAGGACACAGGGTACGGCTGAGCAGAGCGCCAAACGGTCTTTGCGCTCCGCCGGTGGCGGAGAGGTTCGCATCCAGGGCCGTGATGGCAGATGGCGCGACTCGGACACGGTGGCGCCGGGCAACGACCCGTTCCCGCCACGGGACAAGAAGCATTGAACCGACTCAGGAAGACATCAGCAGGCTAGGAGTAACGCCACATGACAGCACGTATTCATTTTTTTCCCCTCGGCAACGCAGACACGCTTCGTCTTGACCTTGCGGACGGTCGCAAGATCCTCTTTGATTACGCGGCGATGCGCAGCGACGACGATCCGCAGGACAAGCGCTGTGATTTGCCCGCTGCGCTTCGTCGGGATCTGGACAAGGCCGGTCGCGATTATTTCGATGCCGTCTGCATCACCCACACGGACAGAGATCACTGTAAGGGGTTCGGCGATTTCTTCTGGCTTGAGCATGCCAAGGCCTACCAGGGCGACGACCGCGTCAAGATCGCTGAGCTCTGGGTTCCTGCGGCAGCGATCCTGGAAGAGAACCTGACGGACGATGCCCGTCTTGTCCGCGCTGAAGCACGGCACCGCCTGCGCGAGGGCAAGGGGGTGAGGGTGTTCTCTCGGCCGGGGAAGTTGAAGAAATGGCTTGAGGACGAGGGACTCAACTTCGAAAAGCGTAAGCACCTGATTGTCGACGCCGGAGAGCTCGTTCCCGGTTATGAGAAGGACGACCCCGGACAGGTAGAGTTTTTCGTTCACAGTCCTTTCGGCTGGCGTCAGGATGAGAACACCGTTGTGTCCCGGAACGAAGACTCGATCGTGATGCATGCGACGTTCCAGGAAGCCGGCACTGAATCGCGCCTGTTCCTTGGATCGGACGCGACCTACGAAATACTATCCCAGATCGTGCGAACGACCCGTCGGCACGGCAATGCGGATCGGCTGCGTTGGGATATTATGAAGCTGCCGCATCACTGCTCTTACCTGTCGCTCGGACCGGAGCGGGGCACCGATGAGACTGTCCCTGATCCTGATGTCCGTTGGCTGTTCGAGGATCAGCGGGAGGAGGGTAGCTGCATCGTGTCGCCGTCCTGTCCCATCCCGGCCATAGGCTCGGCGGATGACAAGAGCGATCAACCGCCCCACCGGCAGGCAGCGACTTATCACAGGCGTATCTCCAGGGACTGTGACGGTGAGTTTGAGGTGACGATGGAAAAGCCCTCAAAGACAGGTCCCAAGCCATTCGCCTATATGGTCACCGCCCAAGGCATCGCGCTGGAGCTCGCGGCGCCGATGGTCGGCAGTACAGCGGCCGCTGAAACGCCGAGGGCTGGCTGATGGATATTGATGCCTGGCTGACGGGGAGTGGGGATTCGGTGCCGGCCACGAACCTCACGTATCCGGCAGCCGTGTCGCTTGTTTCTTTTGTTGAGCGCTACGCAGGTCACCTCGCTACCATCGTTGAAGGGCGCCGTGGCTCGGAGTATGAGCTTGTTGTTCTCGATTGCCAGACGGGCAGGCCGCAGAAGAGTGTCCATCCGATCAAGCGTGTGGAGCGTGTCGGCGTCTGTTTTATCCAAGACGAAGATATGCCGCTAGTTTTCATGCTGCGTGCAGACTTCCCGGACACGGAGCATCAACAGCTCACGCCTGAAGGTATGCCGCGAGCCATCTGTATTGATGACCGTCCCTGGGCTGAAGCGCGTCTAACCTGGACGACTGCGGAACTGGTCGAGCGTATCCTCTCCTGGTTCAGGCGTGCAGGGCATGGGGAGCTGCACGATGCGCGCCAGCCCCTTGATCCTCTGCTTTTCGGCAGCCCGCTGAGCTTCGTCATCTCGCGCGATGTCTTATATCACGCGGGGGAGTGTGATCTGGTCGCGCTGCACGATGCCGATCAAGGGCAGATTCTGCGTGTGCGGCCGGCGCAGCCCGGCGAGCGTCCAGATAAACATACAGAGCCGTTCTGCCTCATCTCATACAGCATTCCGGCGGAAAACATGCAGCGTCTGCAGTTTGCGCCCGAATCGCTGGGGAGTCTTGCGGATATGCTTGCGGATCGGGGCATAAACCTGTTCGAGGATTTGCGAACCCGGTTTTCAGAGTGGCTCCTTCAGGCTGAAGACATGCCGTGGCGCATTCTGTCGCGCTTTGCCGTTGTCGTGGAAATGCCTGTGATCGCTCCTGATGGCTCGCCGCAGGATGGGACCGATCTGCGCGCGTTCGTAACCGACCAGTCTGTTGGTGCCATTGCGGTGGCGCTTGGCATTGCGTTCAAGGCCGAGCGCAGTGATGAAGGCAGCAGAGTAGGTTACACCAAAGCGGTAGTCCCGGGGCCCCAGGATGAGGAAGCGCTGCGAGCAATCACGGCGCAGTCGGCAGAAATCCACTACGAGTTTGACCGCCGGCTCGCAACCCAGCTAAGTGGCAGGCGTGATGTTGATAAGCGCAAGGCGGTTATGGTGGGAGCCGGGGCTATCGGCTCGCATGTTGCAGAGTGCCTTGGCCGGGAAGGGCGGTTTTCCTGGACGGTGGTCGACGATGACCGGCTACTACCCCACAACATCGCACGGCACACCGGACGTGATTGTGACGTGACCAAGAGCAAAGCTGCCCTGGTTGCCGCGCAGCTTGAAAACACCATCCACGAAAACGGGCAGGTTGCGCACGGTCTTGCCGCCAATGTCATGGCTTCAGGCGATTGCCGCGAAGAGATAGACGGAGCGCTCGAAAGCGCTGACGTCATCATCGATGCCACGGCATCCGTCCTGGCGGCGCGTTACCTCTCGGATCATATGACGGCAGCCCGGCGTGCAAGCGTGTTTTTCAATCCGTCGGGCGCGGCGGCGGTGTTGCTCGCTGAGCCGGCAGACCGCACGGTAACCCTACGCGATCTGGAAGCTCAGTATCTTGGCCTTGTAGCGCGTGATGACCGGCTGGAGGGGCATCTCGCTGCTGGGGACGGCGCATATGCCTATACCGGAGCATGCAGGGCGATCACGAATTTGATCCCAGAGTCCCGTGTGATGGCCATGAGCGGGCTTGTCTCCGGTGGTCTTGGACGGGCAGTCGATCAAGGCGAAGGCGTGATCCGGATATGGTCGATGTCAGAAGCCGGTGCCGTCGCACTTGTAGAAAGCGCACCTGAGCCGGTCAAGCGCTTTAAAGCCGGAGACTGGACCATCGCTATCGATCATGGACTCATCGAGCGCATACAGGTGATGCGGGGCGACCAGCTTCCCGCAGAAACCGGCGGCGTGCTCTCCGGCGTGGTTGATATACCTGCGAAATGTATTCATCTGGTCAACGCAGCCCCTGCGCCTGCCGACAGTAAGGGCGGCGCTACCGAGTTTGTGCGGGGCACGTCCGGTGTGCAGGATTATCTTGACCACATAGCAGAGCGGACGCGTGGCCAGGTCCGCTACATTGGCGAATGGCACTCTCACCCTCCGGGATCGGGCTCAGCTCCAAGCCCCACGGATCTAGTGCAAATGGACTGGCTGGCCGCAGTGTTTGACATGGATACGCTGCCGGCCTTGATGCTCATCGCCGGCGAGCACGACATCAGCATCATTCTGGCCAATACCGATGCAGAGCAGGTTGATGCGCGACTAGGCAGCAGGGAACGCATAGAGGAGAGGGTATGAGTGCACCAAAGATCGGGTTGTCTCTGTCAGGTGGTGGATCACGCGCCATAGCGTTCCATCTCGGTTGCCTGCGGGCCCTGAATGAGCTGGGGGTCATGGATAAGGTTAAGGTCCTCTCTACCGTCTCGGGCGGGAGCGTGATCGGCGCCTTGTATGCAGAACACCAAGGATCGTTTGCCGACTTTGAAACCAGAGTGCGCGGTATCCTGTCACGTGGACTTGTCAAACCTTCCATCAAAAAAATTCTGACGACTACAGAAGGGCTTCGCGCTGTCTATTGCTGGGCTTTGCTCTTGATCGTGAATAGTTTTTTCTTTTTGGTTTCACGGGTGACATGGCTGTTTTCGTTTCTTATGCCGCCGGCACGGCGTCATGAATGGCGTGTAACGACAATGGGAGCGCCCATCCGGCGCTTTGCCAGCCGGACAACCATTCTGCGCCGTGTTTTCGATGAAGACATTTTTAAAGGAAAACGACTTTCCGACCTCTGTTCAAAGGGGCCGCTTCTGATTGTCAACGCTGCCGATCTTCGTACGGGTTCTGCTTTTTACTATTCACCACAAAGCTCGGGAAGCTGGCGGTTTGGCAAACTTGCCAACAATGATGTCACGTTAGCGCAGGCTGTGACGGCTTCCGCTGCTTATCCTATAGCCCTGCCGGCACTGGATGAAAAGCTGGCCTTTGATAAAAAAGACGGTTCCCGCCGTGTTGAAAGAGTGACTCTGACAGATGGCGGTGTTTACGATAACCTTGGCCTTGCGCCTTTATGGCCTGATCGCCATCCAGATGTCAGCCTGAATGTGACAGATATCGATTCCATTATCTGTTGCCGCGCCGGTTATGGATTAAGGTTTGATCCACCCAGTCAGTCTTTCCTTTCCAGGTTTTCAAGTGCCTTTACTTGTGTTCATAACCGGGCACAGAACGCAGCGACGAAGCGCCTTTATGATCTTCTCGGTTCAGGGCATCTGAAAAACATCCTTGTGCCTTATCTCGGTCAGAGTGACAGTCGCCTTGAATTTCCGCCGGAAGATCTGGTGACGCGTGAAGATACGCATGATTACCCCACTAATTTTTCAGCTATGCCTGATGAGTGGATCGAAAAGCTGAGTCTGCGCGGCGAACAGCTGACAAAGGCGCTTATTCAGGAGCATTGGCCAGAGCTCATGTGAGTGAAGGTATCTTAATCATGCATCATAATTTATGAGTTTGGAGGTTTCGAAAAGCTAAACCGTTTGGAGTGCTGCAATGGGTAAATACGACAAGCTGAGTGCTTATCTGGATTCGCTCAGTGAAGACGAATGGCGAGCCGATTTCTGGGAGCTGGAATCCATCCTCGGTTTTTCTTTGCCGGCAAGCGCGCGTCGTCATTCCGCCTGGTGGGCGAATGATGCGCGTCAGGGCCGGCAAGCTATGGCTTGGCTTTCGGCGTGCTGGCGGGCCGGTCATCTCAATCTGACCAAGGAAACCGTCACATTCTACCGCGATTCAGGAGCGGGACAGAATGTTTCCGCCAACCCCGGCCGGCCTTCAATACGCGCAAGATCAGGTGAAGGGGCAGTCGATGTCAGTGCCTTACCGAATGCGCACGGCCTCAATCCGTTAGAGCTCGCCATCAGCATGACATGGCGCACGTTGGGCAAGGTGAGCCTGGATAAAACCGGCAAGATTGTCTTTCCAGCGGTCCCGGACGTGGCGGGCCTCTACCGCTTTCGCCTACCGGGGGCAGGGCAGAGCCGTCATTATATCGGTGAAACGGTCCGGCTCCGGCGGCGCTTCTCTCATTACGCCAATCCGGGATCAAGCCAGACAACCAATATCAGGATCAATGCCTTGCTGCGGGAGCATCTCGAAGCGGGGGAGCGCATCGAGATCGATATCATGACCGACGCAGACAGCATGGTGATCAATGGCGCCAGGATGCCGGTAGATCTTTTGGACAAAGCGACGCGCCGTTTATTCGAGCATGCCGCCATCGCAGCCGAAGGCGGTGCGGAGGTCGAAAGCCTCAATCGCTGATCTTCGGCAGCGAATGCTGACCCGTTGGCTGCCGCTTTTCGGTGATGGCTGGGGCGGTGAGAGCCTGTGCCTACACGGCGCGATGGCAATCGTTCGCATAATGCGCTTCCCGTATGCGGTGCATGATCGGCCAGTGCAGCGAATGCGGAGGCAGCGGGAGCGTCTCAGAGCCCGGCGACCAGCTCCCTACGTCCGCTTCCTTCATAGCCGCTGTATTCTCATCTCCGGTTCAACCGCGCGGATGCCCCCGTTCGTCCGTGTCCGTGGGAGCAAGCCCGGCGTGCTCTCGGTGGCGACTTGTTCACGGGCGGCATTGCGTCGGAGGCTGTTAGCTTGGGCTGGTGGATGCCTCTGGCAGAAATCGCCCCGGAGGCGGCAGCACTGCGCCTGAGATAGCGCTGCATAGATGATCATCCGTACCGTCGGTACCGTGGTTCGGCCTCCGCCTGCACGTTTAGTTGCCGCTGTAGTCCCTCATGAAAGGGGTATAGCCGCGATTTCCCCCCGCTGCCCGCTTTCGGTGGTGGGGTTCTATGGCATAGCCCGCCCCCGTCTCCAGCTTGCGGACAAGCGGGCCGCCTTAAGCCTGCCGGTTCCGGTTTCCAGAGCGTGCGCTGTCTCATGTCACCTGCGGCCAGGCAGAGCAGGATGTTGCCGTAGGCTGACCGTTGATGGGGAGCGGTGTGCGGTCGGCGGCATGGCGCTCCAAGACTTCAAGGGCGCATCTTCCCCGGCGGTGATGATCCGTGATCCGGTTTTGATGATGCGTTTTCGCTGCACGCGTGCTTGGCAGGCGGCCCCTCCGTTCGGTTTTCCTCAATCAATGACGCCTCAATCTGGCCGGGTGCGCCGTAAAGACAACGGTCTGCCCGCTCCATTCGCCGCCTGCGGCGTCTCCCGTGTTGACCGTTCCCCTCCGGTGTCTTTCCGGCTTTTCCCCCGGCCCGTTTCTTTCAGCGTCGTGAGGAAAACCAAAGAACGGAGGAACGAGCCATGACTCGCCATAACACAGCAAAAGCCGACATCTACACCCGGATCACCGACAAGATCATCACCGACCTGGAGAAAGGCGTGCGCCCCTGGATGAAGCCCTGGAACGCCGAACATGCCGCCGGTCGCATTACCAAGCCGCTCCGCTACAACGGCCAGCCCTATAACGGCATCAACATCCTGATGCTCTGGACCGCAGCCGCCGCCATCGGCTACAGCGCACCCATCTGGATGACCTTCCGGCAGGCCAAGGAGCTTGGCGGCCATGTCCGCAAGGGCGAGAGGGGCGAGCTGGTCGTCTACGCCAATACAATCACCCGCACCGAAGTCGATGCGGATAGCGGGGAAGAAATCGACCAGACCATCCCCTTCATGAAGGGCTATACGGTCTTTAATGTCGAGCAGGTCGAAGGGTTGCCGGACCACTACTACCAGACCGCCGGGCCGGCGCTCGATCAGGTGCAGCGCATCGCACGCGCCGATGCCTTCTTCGCCGCCACCGGGGCCGATATCCGCCATGGCGGCAACAGGGCCTATTACGCCAGCGGCACCGACCGCATCCAAATGCCGCCCTTCGAAGCCTTCCGCGACGCCGAGAGCTACTACGCCACGCTGGCACATGAGACGACGCACTGGACGGGGCATCCCGAGCGGCAGGGCCGGGACTTCGGGCGCAAGCGCTTCGGTGACGAAGGCTACGCGAAGGAAGAGCTGGTCGCCGAGCTTGGCAGCGCCTTCCTGGCCGCTGATCTCGGCATCGAGCTCGAACCCAGGGCCGATCACAGCGCCTATATCGCGAGCTGGTTGGAAGTCCTGCGCAACGACAAGCGGACCATCTTCCGAGCCGCCGCACACGCGCAGCGAGCCGCCGACTATCTTCACGGCTTGCAGCCCGCAATCGCCGAGGCCGCCGAATAGGCGCCCCCGGCCCGGCAGCGACCGATACGCCGTCCGCGCTATGACGCGGGCGGTTTCTCTCTTTGTCATCGTCCGCAGCCATGATGCAGATGACGATGATCAGCCGGATATACAAAAAAGGCGTTCTGGCGCGACAGATGCCGCGCCAGAATGTATCGATTAGCGCATGCAGGGAGGTCGTGCCGCCGTTTTGGGCTGATGGCTCGTGGCACGCTCGATATTTTCGAGTGTTGCCAGGATATTGCGGCGGTCCGGCGTGTCAGGCTCTGTTTCGAGCAATAGCATCGAAAAGAGCTGATGCAGTTCGCCGAGTTCTTGATCGGTTAAGCCTTGCAGCTCGTGCATGGTGAGAAGCGTGATCATGTGATCCTCCTTTTCCGTTTTGCGACCCGACCAATTCGGGCCTTCTCGGGATCAGGAGGCGCAGGAAGCGGCTGTAATCGGACACCGCCAAGAAATCGTTGGAGGGCGCAACGAAGTGGAGCAGGCACTTTCCCGCCTTGGCCGCATGCGCAGCCCTTTCTGCCATTCATGATTTCCGGAAGCGCCGATGTATGGGCGTGGGAGGAGTGGGGGATCGCGCATTCAAAGCTGACCGCTGGTCACGTGATGCACGCGCGATGGATCAACCTTTGGCACGTGGCCTTGCCTCGTTTTCAACACGCCTGAATTCCTGACCGCACGCGGTCAGCCGTCAATATCCTGCCCGCACCACTCCGGCAGAGCCGGACCGTGTGGGATATGACGGCAGACCTTCTCCGTCCGGTCTTGCGGAATGGCGTAACGAGCCAAACCACATACCAAAGGAGACCCTTCATGGCACGCACAAACACGAAACCCGTCAGCCAGCAGCCCAACGCGCCTGACTTCCTCGCCTGGCACGTCGTCGACAAAGGCGATAAATCATTCTGGAACATGGTCGGGGCCGCCTGGCGGCACAAAGACGACAGAGACTACACGCTTCATCTTGATGTCGATTCGATCAATGGACGTAGCGTACTGCGCCAGCCCCTCGAAGGGCCTGAAAGCCAGAAGCAAGACGACAAGGGGCGCGCATGAGCGCGCCACGCCCATCAATAAAACATTGAAAATAAGAGGAAAAGATCATGCCAAAATATATCATCTCACGCAGCGAACATGTCGTGCACAACATCATCATCGAAGCCGAAGACGAGGACGCCGCGATTGATATCGCCAAAGACACGTCGGTCCATGACGACCGTTGGCAAGACTGTGGCTCTATTGGCCAGGACGTTCTGTATCAATGTGAGGGGGGCGCATAGCGCCCACCTTTGCAAGTTGCCCCCTTGGCGAAGGCGTATTCTCAAGGCAGAGATTCTCGCTCGAGCCAATGAAGGCAGTCAAAGGCTGGATCATCGACGATGACAAAGCCGTTGTCCTTCTTGGAACTCCGGCTGGTATGTCGAATTCAAGCCGGTCGAAAGTCGAGGCGGACAGCAGGGAATAGATTGACCAGAGCATCCCCTTCATGAAGGACTACACAGTCTTCAATGTAGAATAGGTCGAAGGGTTGCCGGACCACTACTACCAGACCGCCGGGCCGGTGCTCGATCCGGTGCAGCGCCTTCCTGGCCGCTGATCTCGAAATCGAGCTCGAACCCCGCCCGGATCACAGCACCTACATCTCAAGCTGACTGGAATTTCTGCGTAACGACAAGCGCGCCATCTTCCGCGCCGCCGCCCACGCGCAGCGGGCTGCGGATCACCTGCACGGCTTGCAGTTTGCAACCGCCGAGGCCCGCGCTTAGCGCGGGCTAATCCGCATACGCGAATTCTTTGCCGACATGCTCTTTGCGTGCCATCTTTAAAGTTCACAACAATAAGACAGCTTTGAGGAGAGTGCTATGCAGCTTCCATTTTTGTATAAGTTATTGGTGTTTTTGTTCTTTCTTTTGTTTTCAGCGCCGGTGCTAGCTTGGCAAGAGCTTAGAAAAACGGCGAATCTTATGTCGGCATCTGAAGCAATATTGTCTGTGGTTGTAGTTGTTAGTGAGAAGTTTGATGAGAGGGTGAATGATTTAGCATGGTCTGCCGAGTTTTCGGAAAATGAGTGGCAAGTTGAGATGAATGGCCTGGTCCAGGGTAAAGAATCCAATGTAGTAATGTCAGGAGATATCTGGGGCGGAAGCGGCGAGCCTATGCTTGTGGAATATACTGGCAAGGGTCGCGTTGGTGGTGAGCCGGTTTCTTTAAGTGGTAAAGCTCACTGGCTGTATAATGAGGAGACTGAGGATTATCATGAAATGGATTTTAGTCAGTTGACAAAGATAGGTGAAAATTCTTTTTGGGGCTGGGTGGCTGGAGCGGAAATCATTGGTGGAGGCATTATTGGTGCGGGCGCCTCAGTCGCTGCTGCTACGATTGCTACTGGAGGTGTGGCATTAGGAGCCGGAGCCTGGATAGCGGCTGGTGGCGCAGCTGGTACAGCATCGGCTCTTGTTTCAATGAGTAATACTGTGAAAAGTATGACAGAAGGCGATGCTCCGCCATCTGAGCCAGAGATGCCTGAACGCTCTGAAGCCCCGAAGGCTGGGGATGAAATATCACCACAGGAAAATTTAACTCTTGTCGCTCTTTCAGAAGACAATTTGGTAACGGGGAGTGCCCCTGATGGGATTCATGTGATGTCGGGCAGGTACTATATTGACGACGGTTTTGCAGAAGGAGATATATCCATTTTGGGTAATTGAAAGTGATTTGGCTTGTTGACATATGGGGCTTGTTATGTTTTTTAATTTTTATGAGATTAAAAGAGGTTTTTAACAATCGAGTTTTCCAGAAAGGACTTTCCGCCACTACTATAGCTATCGGCGGATTGGGGATCGCTAGCAGTTTTTATCTGTCTGCTAAAGGGCTACCTGGAAGCGCAATGCTTTCAAGTTTTGGGGTGTTTTGTCTAGGGTGCTTTAATATGTATCATTTTAAAAGCCCAAAGCCTTGATCTTTATGTCTAGTTCTTTGGGCTTATTTTTATTTTTCCTTCACGCTTTATATAATGTTTTCATGAAGTAAATCCATGTGCTGCCCACCGTCAGGGTGCTGGCGGCTTTGGCGTGGAAGGCGATGCGCTGCGGGCGCGTTGCTGTCTGGCGAGACGACGCTTGCGTTCGCGCTGTGTGTCATCGTCTACGGCGATGATCCAGATGACGATGATCCAGAAAAGCCACTGATCTGACGGGTAGTACTCGTATACCGCGTTGTTGAAGGTGGAAGTGAGAGGCTGCATTTTTCCCTCCTTGTTGTTTTCAGGCTCGGCCGATCCGCGCCTTTGTACCGCCGGAGGAGGGCATGCAGCACAGAAACCGCATCCGCGCAGCGGACCGCAACGTTAGAGGAGGAGTATCCCACTTGCGGTTTTGAGGTGTTGTATCGCCAGAACGAAGGCAAAAGGCGTGCGTACCGGCTTGAATCAATATGTAGAGGGAAAAACGGGCGCTCACGCTCCTCTGCGTCGGGGAGCGATGGTCAGCAGGAGGTTCAGGCAAATGGCTGTGTGGATTCCGGCGTTATGCAGACAGCAGGTCAGAGAGCCGAAAGAACTGTCTGGCAATGTAGGGCAGGGTACGGCCAACTGATCCCGGCTCAACTGCTCTACACCTGCGAGGGGGCGATGAAGCGGATAACAGCTCTCTCAGGTGAGTGAGCGTTCGCTTTATGTGCTGCTCCGCTTTTGGTGCCTCAGGCATCGTCGGACCGCGCCTGCCACATCTTGTTTAGCTCTCCACGTTGCTATGGCGGCTCCGGGCCGTTCCTTGCGTGCTCATGGCCGTCCTTTCGGCGGGTTTCGTGCGAAGCGATACGACCCGCTTCTAGCCGGCCGTGGCCCAGGCATAAGGCAGACCTTTTAGGCGCAGGAAACGCTCCCGTGTCCTCACCCGAAACCAGTTCGGGCTGCGGGCCGCTCCATTCGCGCCTGCGGCCTTGTGCCTAGGCCCCTTCATGACGGCTGACAAAGGGGACGTTTTCGCACATTAACCCTAAACCGAAAGGAGACCCATCATGAGCACAGCAAACCAATACAGCCCGGCCCTGATTGCCTATCACGTGACGGAGGCCAGTAACAAAGCCTACTGGTCGCGCATTGGCGCAGCCTGGCCCAATAAGAAAGGCGGTTTTCAGGTGAAGCTGGAAACGCTCCCCGTAAACGGCGAGCTGGTACTGCTGCCGCCAAAAACGCAAGGTGAAAACGAGGAGCCGGCATAAGCCGGCTCCTCGCCAAGCGAGGTATCTCACTGTCCGCCGGGATCAACTGCGGATACCGCGTCCCGGCGTCTTATCGCGTATGTGTGCCATGATGATGATGGCAACAACGGCGCCCGCCACAAAGAACAGGGTGCCGAGCCACAGCTCATAGGCGATAGCGCCATTGAGGAGTAGCAGTCCCAGCGACTGGTGATACAGCAGCAGGCACCAGACGCTGACGGCCCAAAACAACTCCGCCAGAAAGCACGCCAGAAGTTTCAAGGGGCCCATGGTCAGGCCGGGCTCAGGGGCATCATACGGCGGGTGATCGCTTGTCCAGTCCTGGATGTTGCGGAAGCCCAGAATATAGAATGTGGTTGCTATATCCAGCACTCGGCGCGCCGCGAGTAGGCGGCCACGGTGCTGCGTGACGGTTGCGTAGATCATCGCACCGTTAAACAGCAGCACCACCCGCACCAGGAAAGGCACCCAGAGCGCGAGCCCGACAACGGCCCAGACTGCGTAGGCAAAGACACGAACGACAGTGAACAGGGTGCCGGTCTCAGTTGCGTGATTATTATAGCGCATGATAAATCCTCCTTCGGTCATTTAATGTCGCGGCGTTGTCATCGCTGTCTAATCGTAAGGGGTTTTGCTGCTGTCCCAGGGCCAAGGTGCTTGGCCGGTTGCTTTCCATTCTTCATAAACATCCAGCAAGATACGTGTATTATGGGTGTCGCCTTGAGAGAGATATTCCAGCGCGTCCTGCAAAATCAATTCTCCGATGCTGATGCCATTGAGACATATTCCTTCGCCGGTCAGGTATAAATGCTGAACCCTCTGAATGGTCAAACAGAGAAGTCTCACGGCATCTAGGCCTTGTTGCATATCAAGTCCGTATCTTTGGTTCTGATCGTGGCTGTTCATTATAAATACTCCTGTATTCAGGATTTATGGCCGGGAAGGCTGCCGGGTTGCGTACCCCATTCTTCTTCCGGGTTCAGGGCGTGGCTTTCACCCATATTGATATGACGATCCATCATCGAATCGCAGGTCTGTAGCCGAGCGATGACAGCACGTGCACGCTTTTCATCGAACACGGTGGCAATGTCGTGGCGCTGCCCGAAATACTCCAGAACCATGTGATAGGAGTCGTCGTAATAGCGCCTTGGCGGGTGGTATTTACCCTTGGCCTGCGCGGTACGCGCGTTGCATTCCTGTTCCTCACGCTCCTTGCGGGCTTTGTCATGCTTAAGCATGACAAAGCTATGTTTGAGGTGCCGGTCATAGACGTCCCAACGGCCGCTGCGCAGGACTTTGAATTCCGTCGGGGTGAACATGACCAGGGTTTCTTTGCGAAGGGCTTCATGCAGGTATCGATGAAAGGCCCAGCACCCGACCAGCACGGCCAGGAATCCCGGGACAATGACATTCGGCGCTGCTATCGCAATCTTGAACAAGCCGATGATACTGACGATAAAGAACAGCATGGCCAGTAGCTCAGCATGCTTGACTCTTTCTGGTGTCATCTCCCGGATGCGGACCTCAATCATCTGCCGTTGGAGATCGTCCTGCCGGGAGAGCGTTACTGGCTCGCCTTCGAAAAGCGAGACCTGCCTTTCATTTGATCTGTTGGTCATTTTCGTTCCCTCCACGCATGTCGCCTGGTGGTGCGACGCTTGGTATTACCCTTACATGGAGGCGCGCGGCCTGACCTCGCGCTAACCTTGTAGGAAGGCGGATGGTCACACTGGGCACGAAAAAGGGGGAGGCATGGCAAAATCACTGCCAAGAGAGCCGCAGTTTGGGCACTTGTCGGACTGGCAGCTTGGACGTGTCCGCAAAGCGCTTCGCGCCTATCGGCTCTATGACCGTGTCGGAGGAACACAGCACACGTGGTGCGATATCCGTGAAGCCATAGCCGAATATACCGGTGTGGAGATTGGGAAAAACACGAAAATTGGTGGTGAGCGGCTACGCCAGTTTGTGGAGGGAATCAACACTAAGAGCCAGGCATTACGCTTTCCTATACCACAGCCTGAATCGCTGGAAGCAATTATTGAATTCTTATCTCACGATGAAATAAATATTCTCGGTTTAGACGAGCTGGAAGAGTACAGCCCCGGTTATCAAGCAGCATTACGATATGCCGAATATTTGAAAGAGAGCTGTGAAGGGACCGCAACTGTATCCACTTCGGTGCTTTGCGGGACAATAGCTTCAGCTTACAAGGAGCGGGATAGTGTTACAGTTATTGGCATTACTGTAAACCACACTCAAGGTGGCGATGACTTTGGTATAGTTCAGGTCTCTGAAGAATGTGTAAGATACGGAGAAGATTCCACTTCTGAGGCGCTTTCAGCATACAGAAACGGTCTCATAGACAAGTTGATTGCAAGGAACATGTCCGCTGGCTGGGGTGGGCGGTCTCAACCTACAAGCGCAACACTATTGGAGTGCCGGAGATCCGGGCACTGATTTCTGGAGAACCTCCGCGTATACCTCCAGAGGCGTCTTGGCGTTCAACGTCTCTCTAGGCCTGGTATTGAGTGAGTC